>CAYYTZ010000001.1:0-32942 GCA_964474735.1 uncultured Gammaproteobacteria bacterium
AAAACCCCCGCCACTTCGGCGGGGTTTAATGATTGAAGTGAAACGCTTATCTAAGACGCTTTAAATGTTGAGATCAACAGCGCTTAAATCAACTTCTTCTTCCTGTTTTGGTTGAGCAGCGGCATCGCTGTTGCTGCGCATACCATCGGAATTGCTGCGCATAGCGCCGTCGTTATTCCGCATTTCTGATTTGCGGGCGCGCATGCCATCTGGTTCATAGATTTTCAGATTAACCCGAGCATGGTGTTTGGCACCAACCACACGCAATAATGTACGAATTGACTTAGCTGTTTGACCTTGTCGGCCGATCACTTGACCGAGATCAGCTGGATCAACTTTTAGCGTGATCAGAACACCCATCTCATCGACTGTACGTTCTGACGTCACAGCTGATGGATTATCGACGAGCGCTTTTACCACGAACTCTACAAAGGCTTGATCTTGTTCCATACGGAAATAGATTTACTTTTTAATTAACAATTAGTAATAGATAGTATAGAAAACTGATGTCAGGACGTCAACTTAGCCCACCACTTAAGCGGCGGCTTCGGCTGATTTAACAGTCTCAGCGGGAGCGGCTGTTTCAGTTTTAGCTACTTCGGTTTTTTCTGGTTGTTTACCAAATACCGTGCGAACTTTTTTCCCTTTAACCATACCCTCGTCAATTAAAAGGTTGCGCATGGTAGGTGATGGTTCAGCGCCCTGGCTTAACCAATAAGAGATACGATCTTTCTTAAGAACGATCGTGCGTGGGTTGGTGTGCGGGTTCATGTTACCCAAAATTTCAATCACCTTGGACAGTGGTGACCAATCTTTTTCTTGCAGCACAACGCGATATGTGGGATGATTCTTGCGGCCATGACGCGCTAAACGAATTACGAGCATGTTCGAACATAGACTTAATTTGTAAAATAGAGCTTGCTAACTATATCTGATATACTATCTACTGTCAATAATATGCAGTTTCCCAGTTATTTAGAACTTTGCCGGCTAACCTGGCGCCAATATTTGGTCCGGTTCGATTTAATATTGGGGTTAACGCTGCTGATTGCGCTGCCAACTCACTTGATAATTAGTCTAGTTTTACCAGAGATACCTGCTTTGGGCGAAGTTACGACGGCGGGAGAATTGTTTCAAATTATTATCACGGACCCAAAGATTTGGGCGATGTTAGCCTGGAATGTGTTAAGCAGCGCACTGTTGCTTATATTAACCACCGCTCTGATGGTTGTGTTGCGCGCTTCTTACCAGCGCCGGTCTTTACGTTTGCAGTTAATTTTTCAGGCTACCGCTCGTTATTATTTTAAAATTTTAGTGACGAGTATTTTGGTGGGTTGTCTAACCGCCATTGGTTTAGTTTTATTTATTGTCCCGGGCATTATTATTGGGGTGTATTTAAGTTTAGCGTTACCAGTAGTGGTTTGGGAAAATAAATCGCCCATCGCGGCGTTACGTCGCAGTATTGAATTGGTGCGTGGCCAGGCCCGCTACGTTTTTATTTATATTCTAATGACGGAATTGTTGTTGAGCATGATTATTTGGGTGCTGATTAGCATTTTGCCACTGACCTTACCATTTGAAGTGTTTAGCTTGTCAGTCAGTTCGTTAATCAACGCCTTTGCGATTTTTTTTGAAACGGTTTTATATACAGCCTGCGCCACTTGGTGGAATGCCGAAAAGATGATGACAAAAGTCAAAACCGCCGCTGTCGCAAATCCCGAATCAACTAAACCAGAGCCTAAGCTTTAGGCACTTTTTCTTCCTCAATCATTTTTTCTGCTTCGGTCAATTTAACCGATAGTATTTTACTGGTACCATCAGTTTTCATAGCTACGCCATAGAGTACATCGGCTTGCTGCATGGTAGCGCGATTATGGGTGATTATCACGAATTGAGTTTTTTTTGCTAAATGTTTAATGATAGCCGCGACTTTATCGGAATTAGATTCATCCAGCGCAGCTTCAACTTCATCCATTACCACAAACGGTGGCGTATTAGCACCAATAATGGAACATAGTAATGCAATCGCGGTTAAGGATTTTTCACCGCCGGAAAGCGCGTGAATCGTGGAGAGTTTTTTGCCTGGTGGGTGGGCCATGATATCAATCCCAGAAATAATGCGTTGTTTCTTTTTAAGTTTGCCCAGTGAATGTGCTTCACGTGCCGGTTCGGCATCTGGGGCGGCCGGGTAGATTGGTACAGCAGTGGCTGCAGCGTTTGGATTAGCAGTGGTGACCGCCGGAGCCATAACCGGTTCATCAACAGCAATTTGCATATCAAGTTTAGCCTCGCCACCACCAAACAAGATGGTGAAATAATGGGCAAAGTTTTTATTTATGGCTTTAAAAGATTTATCGAATTGCCGCTTAATGGTGGTATCTAATTCGTCAATAATGTCTTCAAGCGAATTGATGGTTTTGCGTAAGTCTTTGGATTGCGTGGATAGAAAATCAAAACGCTGTTTGGTGTCGGTATGTTCCTGAACAATTTCTGGATCAATTCCGCCAATCAATTCTAATTGGTGTTTGAGTTGTTCAATCTGAATCAACAGTTGGTCTTGATCTTGGCGAGCTGCTGTCCACTGTTCAATTTGGGTTTGGACTACAGTTGTGACTTCACGACTAATTTCGGCTTTAATAGTTTCCACTTTAGTCTGCAATTTTGTGAGTTCAATTTCAACAGCTTGCACGTGATTAGCGGTACGATTCAGTTCGGTTTGAATTTGCCTGGCTTGAGTTTGAAGTTCCAGGAGGCGTTGTTTTTTAGCTTCTTCGGCTTGGTTAAAATCGTCCAGTGAAATTTTCTTAAGAGCTAGTGTTTGTTCAATATGTTCTAATTCAGTAATCAGCGCCTGACTTTTTGTTTGGTAGGCTTCCATTTGTTTTGACAACGAACTTTGCTCGGTTAAGTTGCGTTGTTTTTCTTCAATTTGAGTGGTTAGGACGGCTAATTCTTGAGTTAAGCGATCGGCCGTAGTGGTTAATAAAGATAATTTTTCGCGTTGACCAGCCACCGAAATAGCCAAACTGGTGTGTTCTTGCAACAATTTTTCTTTTAAATTGGCCGTAGTTTGTACGCGCTGTTCAATGGATTGAATTAACCGTTTTTGTAAAGCCAAATCTTCGGTGCGTTCGGTTTGTAATTGGTCGAGCAACTCGGCTAACGTGGTGGTAATAGCTTGCGCCTGATTCTGCATGATTTTGAATTGGTCGAGTGAATTCGTTGCCAACAATTCACGTAAAAATTGTTCTTGCCGTTGAAATAACTGGTTTAAGCGGTTAGTAATTTCCGGAACCGTCATTACTTCTGTGAGACTGGTGAGCTGGATTTTAGCTTGATTGAGCTCTTTTTCTAACTTTTGCAATTCATGCTGAACCCCGGCTTGGGCAGACTCTAATTTTTGCAATTGAATTTGCTGATGAGCAATCGCTTCTTCGGTAATAGTGCGATCGCCAATGGCTTGTTGATTGCGTTGTTTAATATCATCGGCTTGTCGTTGCAGCCACAATAAATCAATTTCACCGCTGCGTTCGTGTTCAATTTCTAGGCGCCCTTGAATGATGGCCTGTTCTTTAAGCAAGCTATTTTTCTTTTCTATAATATTGTTGTATTCGTTTTGCAGGCGGTGGTACAGTTCAGTGCGCGATTCTTCTTTGCCAATGCGATCAATTTCATCCTGGACTGTATCTAGTTTATTCTGGGCAACAGTTTGGGCGGCTTGCACTTCGTTGAGCTGTTGGTCAAGTTCGGTAATTTTTGTGGTGTAGCCAAATATCGTAGAGCCGTAATATTGAATTTGGGTTTGGTGAAGTTTTTCTTCAACCACTTGCCGTTTTTCTAACTTTTTTACCTGTCGGTTTAATGATTGTAAATGTGGTTCAATTTCACGTAAAACATCTTCTACTCGAGTTAAGTTATCTTCCGTGCGGATCAATTTGTTAATGGATTGATCGCGTTTAATTTGGAATTCTTTAACACCGGTGGCTTCATCAAAAAAACCTTTCCGATCTTGCGGATTGGCGTTGAGAATATCTGTAATCATACCTTGGCCAATGACACCGTAGCTTTTTTGGCCAAAATTAGCCTGGGCTAACAGTAAAATAATGTCCTGTAAGCGAACCGGACTTTTATTGATGAGGTATTCGGTTTCACCAGCGCGGGCTAGGCGGCGACTAATAATTACTTGGTCGTAATCTAGTGGTAAGCGATGATCGGAGTTGTTAATATATAAATCAACTTGAGCTAAACCTAAACGAGCTTTACTGGTGGAACCGGCAAAAATGGCATCGGTATGCACCTTCATGCGCATTAATTTGAGCGATTGTTCGCCCATTACCCAACGCATAGCATCAGCCACGTTGGTTTTGCCGGAACCATTTGGTCCAACAATGGCCACAAATGGTGCATCAAAAGTAAAAGTTGTTTGATCAACAAACGACTTAAAGCCGGAGATTACCAGTTTTTCTAAATACATCGCGCTTAGTATAATGATTTTTCCGTGATTCGGCAATCCGCTACCAACCTTTCAGTTGAATGGCCCGATGTGCGGCGTTAACTTGGGCCGCTTGTTTGGACGAGCCGGTGCCAACCGCCACTTCTGCCTCGCCAATATGCACCGCTACGGTAAAGGTTTTATTGTGATCTGGGCCTTCTTCGCGCAATACTTTGTAGGTTGGGGTAATGCCAAGTTTTTCTTGAGCCTGTTCTTGAAAGAGGGTTTTAGGGTCAAGGTAAAGCTTATTTTTCAAGATGAAATCGAGTTTTCCGATGATACGATCGAGAATGAATTTTTTTGCGGCATCGTAGCCGCGTTCAATGTAAATAGCTCCACAAATTGATTCAAAAACATTGGCTAAAATTTTTAAGCGGGCTTTACCGTGGTTATCTTTTTGCTCGCCTTTAGAGAGGTAAAGAAATTCTTCAATATTTAACTCAGTTGTCAGCGTTGATAACATATTTGAATTTACTAAACTAGCGCGCCAGTTGGTTAGTTCGCCCTCGGGATTATCATAATGAGTATAGAGGTATTCGGTGACGACTAATTCCAGAACCGCATCACCAAGAAATTCGAGACGTTCGTTGTGGCCAACGGGAAAGCTCCGGTTTTCGTTAAGGTATGACCGGTGCACCAAGGACTGGGTCAATAAGTTTTTATTGGCAAAGGTTAAACCGATGCGTTCTTCCACCGCCGAAAGATCTTTTAATGACGGTGGTTGGGTGGGGGAAATAATATCAATCATGGGCGTCTGGTTCCATAGTTTTATAAATACTACCCAAGACGCCGTTAACGAATTTGCCACTAGATGGGCCGCCAAAGGTTTTGGCTAACTCAATCGCTTCGTTAATCGCGACTTTGGGAGGAATATCGTCGTCAAATTTTAATTCAAAAATACCTAAACGTAAAACATTACGATCAACCACCGTAATTTGTTCTATTGGCCATTCCGGAGCGAATTTAGTAATAAACTCGTTCAATTTTACAAGGTTATCGATGACCCCTTTTACCAGATGTTCACTGAATTGTTGATCATCAAAAGCCGGCGCAAACTCATTAACGTTACGTTGCATGATTTCCGCAATCGGTTGTTTGCGATTATTAAAATCCCACTCGTACAAACTTTGTAGAGAAATCGTGCGAGCCAGATGGCGATTCGCCATACTTTATTTACTTGGTTGATTTAGTGTCTTCGGGTTTGGTCTCGGTTGCTGGAGTGGTAGCAGGAACAGCCTTGGCAGCCTTAGCTTTACGGACAGTTGATTTTACTGAACGTTCGTTGACATTGCGACCATTATAATAACCGCAAGCCCGGCAAGCCAAGTGTGGCATAGCTGGTTTTTTGCAATTCGGGCAAACTACCGTAACAATGGCTTTTAAACTATGGTGCGAAGCGCGGGTGCGACCGCGGCGTTGTGATAGACGTTGGCGTGGTACTGGCATAGGGCTGTACTATAAAGCCCTTGTGTTATACTGTCAATATATGTCACGGGCCATAGCTAATCACCAGGCAGTTCCAGTTACAATTACGCGTGGGCAAGGCTGTTATTTATACAATAATCACGGTAAACGTTTTTTGGATTTTATGGGCGGTTGGTGTACGGCCACAGTTGGCTGGAGTCATGTCGGCATGGCAAAAGCCATTGCGCTGCAGGCTAAACAACATTTTTTTACAGTAGCTAGTTTTAAATTAGAGTTGCAAGAACAATTGGCACGCGAATTGTTACGGTACGCTCCGGGTAAATTGTCTCGAATATATCGCTGTACCAGTGGATCGGAAGCGGTTGAATTTGCCATTAAATGTGCGCGCGCAACAACAGGCAAAAAAACTATTATCGCGTTTGATGAAGTTTATCATGGCCATACCTATGGGGCGGCTTCACTTGGTACGGCCTTAACACCGGCCATGTCTCCGGGGGTGCCAAATTTTGAAAAGTATCCATTACCAAAATCGGCCGAGACGGCTAAACGGATTCTGGCAAAACTGGAACGGCGCTTACAAAGGAAGCACGATGTGGCTGCTGTGATGACAGAACCAATATGGACAAATGCTGGCTGCTATATTCCGCCGGCTGATTTTTTGCCACAAGTTCAAGCGTTGTGTCGCAAATACAAGGCACTTTTCATCATGGATGAAGTAGCCTCTGGTATGGGGCGGTGTGGCCGGTGGTATGCCAGCGAACTATGGAATGTAACGCCAGATATTATTACCTTAGGTAAAGGTTTAACCGGCGGGTACGCTAGCCTTGGTGCCACCCTAGTAACTGAAGCTGTTTTTAAAGGCGCAAAACGGATTCCACATTATAGTACGTTTGGTTGGTGTTTAACCGATGCAGCCGCAACGTTGGCCAACCTTAAGTTTATTGAGAAAGAAAAATTAGTAGAAAATTCAGCTAGCGTTGGTACCTACCTATTAAATGAGTTGAAGCCACTCGCTGCCTTGCGCAAAGTTAAAATGGTACGTGGTCAGGGCATGGTATTAGCGATTGAGTTTAAATTACCACGCGCTCCAAAAGTCGTCTTTGATTGTTATCGTAAAGGGCTATTGGTGGAGCTAACCGATGCACACACTTTATTTATTTCACCACCACTAGCACTAACACGGGCTCAAGCTAAGGCTGGTGCCAATATTATTAAACAAGTTTGTGGTGTATACTAAGCGAAAAATATGATTCAACCATTATTAGTGGCTAATTGGAAAATGAACAAAACAGTCGTTGAGGCTGAAGAATTTGCTAATGCCTTAAATCAGGAGCAACGCCCAGATGGTCGTGACATTGTGGTGTGCGGACCATTTACCACATTAGCAACCTTGCGCGGGGTTTTGGCACATGACATTGGTGTGGGTGCACAAACCATGCATCAAGCAGAAAAAGGAGCCTTTACCGGAGAAATTTCCGCCTCAATGCTATTAGAACTAGGTTGTTCGTATGTAATAATTGGCCATTCGGAACGGCGACAATATTTTGGCGAGACAGATACTACAGTTCATGAAAAAATATTAACTGCGCTGCGCTATGGTTTGATTCCGATTGTCTGCGTGGGTGAGTTATTAGCG
Organism: uncultured Gammaproteobacteria bacterium; assembly: GCA_964474735.1. Taxonomy (GTDB): domain Bacteria; phylum Patescibacteriota; class Patescibacteriia; order UBA9570; family UBA9570; genus UBA9570. The sequence continues at coordinate 7,554 of CAYYTZ010000001.1, forward strand.
CAACGACAAAATAACGAAACCGAGCAGGTGGTTACTACTCAAGTACAAGCGGCGCTTGCCGGCTTAACAGCCGAACAAATTACTGAATTAGTGATTGCTTATGAGCCAATTTGGGCGATTGGTACCGGTTTAGCTGCTACTCCAGAACAAGCGCAAACTGTGCATGCCTTAATCCGTAAACTGACCTCGCCAAGTACACCAATTCTTTATGGCGGCTCCGTAACACCAGATAATATTAAAAGTTTAATGACTCAACCCGATATTAATGGCGGCCTAATTGGCGGTGCCAGTCTAGACGTGCAAAAATTTTTGCAAATCGTCAATTATTAAGAGAAACATCACAACACTCAACACCTTGTTTGACGGCTTTCGGCTATGAAGTTGAGGAGGTTCCCCGAACGACTTAGTTATACGTTAAGTGAGGGGAAGCCTTCTCAACTTACACGCGAGCGACGCTAGCCACTTGATCGTTGGCTATTTTAAAGCGCATTAAGCGGACGCCTTGGGTAGCGCGACCAATAATTGGCACGCTCTTTAACGGTAGGCGAATCACTTGGCCTTGTTTTGACATAATTAACAAATCGCTTTCGCGTTGAGCTTCGGTGACAACAAATCCTAATACGATTTTTCCGGTTTTATCGGTAATTTTTGCGGTTTTGATACCGGAGCCGCCGCGACCTTGAATTTTATAGGCTTTCAAATCACTACGTTTACCGTAACCATTGCGCATGACTATGCATAGTTCGGTATTTTTAGTGGCGGATTGATTGACAATATCCATTCCAACCACAGCATCATTTGGATGCAACCTGATACCACGCACACCGGCAGCCGCTCGGCCCATTTCGCGAATTTTTTGTTCGGGGAAACGAATGGATTGTCCATTGCTGGTAACTAAAATAATGTTATCAGTACCGGTTGATGGTTTAACCCATTCCAGAGCATTTTTGCCTTTTAAAGTGATGGCAATTAAGCCACTGCGCCGGACATTAGCAAACGCATCTAACTTAGTTTTTTTGATTGTGCCATTGCTGGTAACCATCACTAAATATTTGGAACCGGAAGATTTCATATCGGCTAAACTCAAGGCCGAGGTAACTTTTTCTTCCGGACCTAATTGCAGGAAGTTAACCACGGCCTGACCTTTGGCCGTGCGGCTGGCCACCGGGACTTCGTAAGCTTTTAATTGGAACACCCGACCGCGTGATGTAAAGAATAAGACATCAGCGTGCGTATTAGTAGAGAAGAGTTGGTCAACAATATCTTCTTCTTTGGCCGTTAAACCGATAATGCCTTTGCCGCCCCGATTTTGTTGTTTAAAGGTGTCGGGGGTTAGGCGTTTAATATATCCATCACGCGTAATCATGATGATAGCGGCTTCCTTAGGAATGAGATCTTCTTGGGAGAAAGAGCCAATTGGTTGAGCAATTACTTCGGTACGGCGCTCATCGCCAAATTTAGCTTTTAATTCAATAATTTCGTTTTTTACAACGGTCTGAATAGTCTTTTTAGTAGAAAGGATGGCTTTTAATTCCTTGATCAGTTTTTTCTTTTCTTTCAATTCTTCCTCTACTTGAACACGTTCCAAATTGGCTAATTGGTGCAGTTTCATTTCCAAAATAGCCAGGGTTTGTTTTTCTGAGAAATGGAATTTTTTAATTAAATTTGTTTTGGCCTCATCTTTATTTTTTGAGGCTTTGATGGTTTTAATGATGGCATCAATTTTTTCTAAAGCCATTACCAAACCTTCTAAAATATGGGCGCGATCTTCGGCTTTTAGTAAATCAAATTGAGTACGTCTGGTTACTACAATTTCTCGATGTTTGATATATTCTTCCAGCAACATTTTTAAGGTCAGTACGCGCGGTTGTAAGCCATCAATCAGCGCTACCATGTTGTAATGGAAAGTCTCTTGCAGCTGAGTAAGTTTGTATAAACGGTTTAATATCTTCTTAGGGTAGGCATCACGCTTCAATTCAATCACTACCCGAATTCCGGTGCGATCCGACTCATCGCGCAAGTCCCTGATACCCTCAAGTTTTTTTTCTTTCACCAAGAAGGCTATTTTTTCTACTAAGGTGGCTTTGTTCACCTGATAGGGCAGCTCGGTAATAATAATAACGTGTCCACGATCATTTTCTTCAATCGTGGCGCGACCACGCATTACTACACCGCCCCGACCAGTGCTGTAGGCACTTTTTAAAGCCTGAATATCGTAAACCATACCGGCGGTTGGGAAATCTGGACCTTTAACATATTCCATTAAATCTTCCACATCAGCGTCTGGATGATCAATTAAATGGCAGGTGGCATCACATAATTCCGATAAATTATGTGGAGGAATACTAGTGGCCATACCAACAGCAATACCAACCGTGCCGTTTAACAATAAATTTGGCAATTTGGCCGGCAAAGTAGTTGGTTCATCATGTGTCCCATCATAGTTAGGTCGGAAATCAACGGTGTTTTTATCAATATCCAGCAACATTTCTTCCGCAATTTTTTGTAGTTTGGCTTCCGTATACCGCATAGCTGCTGCCGAGTCACCATCAATCGAACCAAAGTTACCTTGACCATGCACCAATGGATAGCGTAATGAGAAGTCTTGAGCCAAACGCACCAAAGTATCATAAACGGCCGTATCACCATGGGGATGATATTTACCTAACACTTCACCAACTACCGTAGCTGATTTACGATATTTAGCGCTGGCTCGTAAGCCAATAGTCCACATGGCATACAAAATCCGACGATGAACCGGTTTTAAACCATCACGAACATCTGGGAGAGCCCGCATAACAATTACGCTCATGGCGTAATTTAAATACGACTCTTCCATTTCTCGGTTAATTGGTTGATCGATAATTTTATCGCGCGGAGCTTCGGCCATGGTTATTGTAAATCAGAAAATAAATTATTAAGTTCATTATTAGTATCAGCGGGCGTGGTAACATTTGTATTCATATTAGCGTTTTGCTGGTCGGCTTGGCTAGCGATATTTGATATGGCGCCCATATTATCTTGCAGTTCCGAATAGTTTTGCTGGAGGTCGTTGACTAATGCATCAACCTGAGTGTTTTTTATACTTTCTGAAAAGGTGTTGGGTAACTGCTTAAAGTTACGTTGAGCGAGATAGAGCCAAAATACAACGATGATAACTGTACAGGCCAATACGGCTAGCCAAAGTTGTAATCGACTCTGCCGTGGCGGCAATTCTTTATAAGCGACCGGCGACTCTGCCGCGGAATAGGTAGATGCGTTTGGCAGATTGCCGGCGGCTGTAGGCATACCACTGGGGATAGCCGAAGCACTCATCGAAATTGGTGCTACTACCGGCAATGGGGTTGGCAACAGCGCGGACGAAACTGCAAATGAAGACGACGCCTTAATTGTTGCAGCAGCTTTAGTTTTTTTTACAGAACGTTTTTTACGAGCCGGAATTTTCTTTTTTCGGCTGACTATTTTCAGTTTCTTTTTTTTTGCCGTTGTTCGGTTTTTTTGAACCGACGTAATTTTTTTTATTTGCGTTTTGGCTTTTGGCATAATTTCTACCGCATTTCTTTCACGTAGTTAGGCTAGACTGGATTGTAAGACAATAACCGTAGTTTCTTCTTGAGGTAGATCTTTTTTCTTAATGCTATATTTTTCTTGCGGCTCAACTGATTTCACACCAAATTCTTTCAAAAACACATCCAGCGACTCAAGTTCAAGTTTAACCTTAGCTTGTTTATAGAGGTACGGAATCACAATGCGCGGTTCAACCTGACTAATTAAGGTGGTGCGTTGTTCTTTTGATAATGTGCCAATCGGTACAAGTAAAATATCAACGCCTTCAATCGTTTCTAATTGGTCATTGGTTAAACCGGTATCTAATGGCCCAAGAAAAGCTAAGCTCATGCCCTCGTCTTCAATGGTGAAGATGGTATTTGGAGCGGCTACACCATAAACGAAACTTTGTTTGATTTCGTATTCGCCGGGTGTATCAATCAACATAAAATCACCGCTTAACCGTTTGGTGTTGTTGGCAATTTTATTTGTTTTGCTGGAAACCAAAACAATATCAGCCTTAAGTTTTGGCATAGTAACGCCAAGACTGTCGTCGAATGGATCGGTAATAATTACGCTGTTTTTAGTCTCAATGCGAAAGCTGCTGAGACCGGTCCATTGAATTTGCATAGTAGACGTACTATATCATCAATCGATCGCCATATCAATGAGGTCGTCTTCGGTCTTGGTTGGTGCAGCCGCGCCATTTGGCGTGGTTGATTTAAGCGGAGGGCTGTTGGGGTTAAGTTTGAGATTGGTGTGACCAAACGAACTTCCAACAAAATCATTTGTTACAGTTGCACTGGTTTGATGTGTTTCCATTTGGCCGTTGGATAATTGCACGGCCCGAATCGGTTTTTTTATCACAACACCAGATTTGGCGGATGCTTTAGCTGTTTCAGCGGCTTTTTCTGCCGCATTTTCTTTAGTGCGTTCATCCACATTTTGTTTTTTGATCATTTCTTGACGGCGTTCTTCTTTAGCGAAACCTTTTTTTACATAGGTAGTGGCATCGCTGGTGACTTTTCGCGCCAAACCCTCTTCTTTTAAACCGCGCATGATCTGGGTGGCTTTTTGTTTGGTAATATTTGCACCTTTCTTTAAGAAGCGATTGTTATCTGTGGCTTGCAGGTGTTTTTGGACCGAGGTCGATAAATACCCCTTGGTTCCACTGGCCTGCATTACCATTTTACGAAAGGTATTACCGGTAATTTTGTTTAATGGCATGTCTGTAGTATACCTTAAGCCCGGCCCTTGCCAAGATTCTAGTTGCCCAGTATAATCGTATAGCTCTATTTAAGTATTAACTATCTTGGCCTTGGTCAGGCTGAGTACATTAACTAGTAATATATGGCCAAATCTATTTCTTCGGCTCCAGCTAGCCTCATGGGGCAGCTGCTTGAGCAACATAACAATATTGCCTTACCAAACGTTAACGATACCGTTGACGGTATTGTCATTAGTACGGCAAAAAATGAGGTGTGCGTTGATATCAATGGTTTAACTGTTGGTGTAGTACGCGGGCCAGAGTTATTTGATGAATCTGGCGATTTTTCCAGTTTAAAAATCGGCGATAAAGTTACCACAACTGTTTTAGAGTTAGAAAATGAAAACGGACAACTTGAGTTATCGTTCCGTCAGGCTGGTCACAAAAAAGCTTGGGATAAATTGAAAGTCTTTCGAGAAAGTCATGAAGTGGTGGAAGCAAACATTGTTGATGCTAATAAGGGTGGTTTAATTATCCGAGTGGGACGAGTTTCTGGTTTCTTGCCGGTGTCTCAACTTTCGGTAGAACATTATCCGCGCGTAGAGGGTGGCAACAAAGCAAAAATTTTGGAACGCTTACAAGGATATATTACTCAGAACTTTAAGGTGAAAGTAATTGACGTTGATGAAGTGGAAGAGAAGTTGATTGTGTCAGAAAAAATGGCTAAGGCGGAACAACAGCAAGAAAAAATTTCTCAATACAAAGTCGGCGATAAAGTATCCGGAAAAATTACCGGCGTGGTAGATTTTGGCGCTTTTGTAGAATTTGGTGAGAATTTAGAAGGCTTGGTTCATATTTCTGAAATTGCTTGGCAACGAATTGATGATCCAAAAGATTATGTCAAGGTCGGTGATGAAGTGAATGCCGAAATTATCAGTATCGATAATGGTAAAATTTCTTTGAGCATTCGTAATCTTATTAAAGACCCATGGGTAAATGTAGCTGAACGATACAAAATCAACGATACCGTAAAGGGTTTGGTTTTGAAACTCAATCCGTTTGGCGCCTTCGTAGAATTGGATCGCGATATTCATGGCTTAGCGCACATTTCTGAATTATCGTATCGCAAGTTATCATCTCCATCAGAAATTCTTAAAATTGGTGATGTTTATGACTTCAAAGTAATCTCAATTGAGCCGGGCAAACATCGATTAGGATTATCATATAAATCTTTGCATGAGCAAAAGCCAGCCGAAACTAAACCGGCGGAATCGGCTGAGAAAAAAGCCGAGACAGCACCAGCGGAACCAGCAGCATCAGCAGTTGAAGCAGCACCAGCCGAAGTGAAAGAAGTGCCAGTTGAAGCTAACGCTCCACAAGCGTAATATATAAGTATGGCAACATCAACGCGACCGCAACGCGGCCCACAAATTTTCCGTCAAACTATCATTGTAATTCTAATTGTAGTGGCAATTGGTGCAGTGTTCAGTTTTCTTAATACACCCACCAAAGCGCCGGAAGAAGTTACACTAAGCACATTAGTTGAAAAGATTAAGGCCAATCAGGTTAAGGAAATTGAAGTAAAAGGCGAGCAAGCCATAGTGGTAACGTTGGCCGACGGCTCTGTGTTATCCACGCGCAAGGAAGCGGCGCAACCATTAACCGATTTATTAACGCAGTCTGGCGTTCCAGCCAAACAAATTAGCGAATTGAATATTTCTGTTAGCAGCAATACCGGTTTTATGTATTGGTTGTCCTTACTCTCGCCTGGTTTGATTAGCATCTTGGTGATAGGAGTTATTTTGTGGTTTATGTTCCGGCAAGTTCAAGGTGTAAATAATCGGGCGATGATGTTTGGCAAAGTCAGTAATCCAGAGCAAGAAAATAAAAAGAAGAATCGCGTAATGTTTAAAGATGTTGCTGGCGGATCGGAAGCCAAAGAAGAGTTGACTGAGGTAGTGGATTTTTTAAAGCATCCACAAAAATATACCGAACTCGGAGCTAAAGTCCCTAAAGGCGTATTGTTAGTTGGCCCACCCGGTACCGGAAAAACTTTATTGGCCCGCGCTGTAGCTGGTGAAGCCAATGTACCGTTCTATCACATTTCTGGTTCGGAGTTCGTAGAAATGTTTGTGGGGGTTGGGGCTTCGCGGGTACGAGATTTATTCAAGAAAGCCAAACAAACAGCCCCGTCGATTGTGTTTGTGGATGAAATTGATGCGGTTGGTCGACAACGCGGTACTGGTTTAGGCGGTTCGCATGATGAGCGGGAACAAACCCTCAATCAAATATTGGTAGAAATGGACGGTTTTGATAATGACACCAAAGTTATTATTATTGCCGCAACCAATCGTCCGGACGTTTTAGATCCGGCATTATTACGACCAGGTCGATTTGACCGGCATGTGACATTGGATTTACCAGATATTAAAGATCGCATGGCTATTTTAGAAGTGCATGCCAAAGGCAAACCACTAGAACCGGATGTTAAACTGGAAGTGATTGGTCAGCGCACACCTGGTTTCTCCGGTGCGGACTTAGCCAATGTGTTGAATGAAGCGGCAATATTTGCGGCTCGACAAAATAAAAAAACTATTTCCATGTTAGATTGTATATCATCGATCGAAAAAGTAATGCTGGGGCCCGAACGAAAATCTTCGGTCATGGACGAACAAGAAAAGAAAATCACCGCTTATCATGAAGCTGGCCATGCAATTGTGGCGCACTTTTCTAAAGCCGCTGATCCGGTGCACAAGATTTCGATAATTTCTCGTGGTCGGGCTGGTGGGTATACCTTAAAATTGCCGGAGCGCGATAAACATTTACATAGTCAAGCCGAATTTATGGCTGACTTGGCAGTGATGTTGGGCGGACGTGTAGCGGAAGAAGAATTTTTTAAAGAAATTACATCTGGTGCCAGTAGTGATTTAGAGAAAGCTACTCATCTTGCCAGAAGGTTAGTGACGCAGTATGGTATGAGTAAGGAACTTGGTCCGCGCACTTTTGGACATCGTGAAGAAACTGTGTTTTTAGGCCGAGAAATAGCAGAAAGACGTGATTATTCTGAGGATACAGCCAAACAAATCGATGCGGCGGTTTCGGTATTTATTACCCAAGCTTACGATGAAGCGCGTAAGTTGATCAAGGGGAATACTAATAAAATTGAAGTCGTGGTGAAAGTGTTGATTGAAAAAGAAACCATCGAGCGTGAAGAGTTTGAAGCGCTCATGACTCAAAACTAAAATCTTCTAAAAAAGTATCATCGCCAAAGTATATGAAGCTCTATAAAGACATTCTAGTAACGGCCTGGCAAAAAACTATTCATCAGCCGTCGTTGTGGATTTTTGGTTTGTTTGCCGCATTTATTTTTGGTAATGCTGGTGAGCTCGATCGGTATCTGCGCTTTATGAACGGTATCGTCAGTGAAGGTAGCGTGATTAATCCACGGTTTTGGTTAGATCATCGCTGGGCGCAGTTTGTGGCCAGTGCATCGGAAAAAATTATTACTGGGGATATGACGGTAATCTTGTTAATGGTTGGATTGGCTGCTACTTTTATTTGGATCTTGATTATGATGAGTATTTCGGCCGGCGCACTTATCAAGGCGGCCACATTACCAAATGTACGTTTTGTTGATGCGTTTGCCGCCGGAGCAAAACATTGGGTGGCACTATTAGTATTATTCGCTTCCGGATATGGTGTGGTTATTTTAACTACTGTGATAATTGGTGGATTAATCTCTAAACTTAACGTTTCGGCTGAAACAGTCCAGCAAACTTTCATTTTGGTGGGTAGTATTTTATTTGTGCCATTGGTGATTGTAATTTCATTTTTAATTCGGTTTACCGCCCAAGGTATTGTGTTGAAAAATTTGCATATTTGGCCGGCAGTTTGTAACGCCGCAAAAATGTTAAAACAAGCATGGTTGGTTACCTTAGAGATGGCGATTGTTAATTTTTCAGTTGTCTTCATAATCAATTTATTTCTGTTGGTAGCCGTTGGATTATTATTTGCTCCGCAGTTTGCTACGGCATTGGGTTTGGAAACCGCCACGTCATTAGATCGGTTTTATTCAGTAGTTGTGGTGAGTGGTTTAGTATATGCTGTGTTGGTTGTTTTCGTTGGAGCAATTCTTTCCACTTGGCAATGGATAGCTTGGACATTATTGTTTGAACGGCTTCAAACTGAACAGCCAGCTAGCACATTGTTACGTTGGTTGCATTATCGCCGCAGTAAGTAATGTAAGCTCCTATAGCTCAGCGGTCAGAGCACAGCCCTTATAAGGCTGGGGTCGATGGTTCAAATCCATCTGGGAGCACCGGTTCTTTTGCACTTTTGCAAGTTTAGGGCATATAGCTCAGTTGGTTAGAGCGCCACCTCGACACGGTGGAGGTCTCAGGTTCGAATCCCGATGTGCCCACAATTATACATATTCTTGTGGATTGAGCAGTTTTCCACTACACTATTTTTTATATGAACATAGTCGCTATTTTACTCACTATTGCCGGGCTGGTCCTGTTTGAGGTGATCAGTAGTATTGATAACGCCATTATTAACGCCGAAGTGCTTTCGACCATGGGTAAAAAAGCTCGCCGCTGGTTTTTAGTCTATGGATTGTTTATTGCGGTTTTTATGATTAGAGGTTTATTACCATTTTTGATTGTCTGGTTTGTTAACCCAGGCCTAGGCCCTTGGCAGGCGGTTATGGCTACTTTTAGTAGTGACCCTAAAGTAGTTGAAGCGGTAGAATTATCGGCGCCAATTTTGTTAATTGGTGGCGGAACGTTTCTGATTTTTTTGTTTTTTCATTGGTTATTTTTGGAAACGAAACATTATGGTTTAATTGGCGAAAAGTTTATTTACTCGCAGGGAATTTGGTTTTATGCAGTGGTTTCAATATTATTAGCTGCGATTGTATATTTATCTATCAAAGTAAACCCTTCCATGGCATTTGGCGCTGTGGTTGGCTCAACGGCTTTTTTCATTACCCATGGCTTCAAACAAAATGCTGAGCAAAGTGAACAAAAATTGTTGCAAAAAGGTAATATGTCAGACATCAGTAAAATTCTTTATTTGGAAATCATTGATGCAACTTTTTCAATTGACGGTGTGTTGGGGGCTTTTGCCTTTACATTATCCGTGCCATTAATTTTGGTTGGTAATGGGATTGGCGCATTTGTGGTGCGAGAATTTACCATTGGTAATATTGAGCGCATTAAACAGTACAAGTATTTAAAAAATGGCGCTATGTATTCGATTCTCTGTTTGGGTACTGTGATGTTACTGGATAGTTTTGGTGTACATATACCAAGTTGGGTATCACCAGTCCTCACCTTCATTATTGTTGGTTACTTTTTTTTCAAGTCTCGCGCTCAGGTAGAGCCACCGCTCGGCGTAACCGGATCATCATCACAGCAGTAATTACTGCCATATAGACGGTGAACGTTATCACCAGCTGGTTAATGATGTTTATGTCGCTTAATAGATAAAAAAAGATGGCTATAAACACTAGAGATTTTGTTCGGATGACCAAACGAATTGGTTGACCAATTTTATTTAAACTAATCGTCAGCCATAACATCATAATATATAATACTAAGTAACTAGCACCCCAGACTGGTTGAATCCAAGATAAAGCAATTCCAACTAGGACGGCTGCCGAAAGTCCCAAAATATACATCATTATTTTTGTCACGGCCGCTTCTTCACTGGCAGTATTTTGATAACGGGCCAGTGGCTCAGTCAAACTAGCTGTAATTAAATAAATAACAAATAGAAACACACTTAATTTTGGATATAATTCAACACAGGCTACACTAGTAATGATGCCAATAATGCTTATAATATTAAATTTATATGGTGTGAAATTAAAATACGTTAAAAAATTCAGCAGTGGCCTTAAAATAAATTCGCGCCGTTTATGAAATTCTAAAACGGTTTCCTTTTCCGCTTCGCTATAGTAGTTAGTAAATTGATCGTCGTTTTGGTAAACTCGGCCTTCATACAAGCGAAAGGCTTTAACTAAGCTTTCTCGAACCACAGTATAGATTTTATAAAAACCAAGCCATAATTTAATATCCACTTCAGTTTCTTTAAACTGCTTACTCATAGTATGCGTCAGTGCCTGCCAAACAGCGGCTTCAGTTTGATTAATTGGGTCAGTTATTTCCATACCTGAGCCAATTTCTATTGGTAGATGTGCATCGGATCCGCCGGTATATAAGGTTACTTCTGGATATTTATAAAAGTCCTCTGGTAGGGCATTAGCCAGATTCATGGCAGCGCGTTTTTTTGGGAAAATATATCGTACACGAAAAGTATCAAAAAACCATTTTAATCCTTTAGCGTAAGCATTACTAATTTCTGCGCCACCAATTATACGGATAGCTTCAATGGTTTTGGCTTTACCAATTTGATATTCACAACTTGAGTTTCCGAAGGTGCTAGGGTGGGCAATGCTTCCAACTAAGTGAGGCGAATTTTTTACATAACGAGCCATGTTTAATACATCTAATTGTTTTGGCACCATCAATTTTTGATGATAAAACAAAGTAGTATCCGGTGCCATGATAATAATATCAATACCTTCACTGGTCAGAGCTTCTAAGCCGGGGAAAATGAAGGTCTTAGCGCTGGCGGGACGTTCTTCATTTAATAAACGGTAGGCTCGTTCTGGATTTTTAAAAACATGTTCTGTAATAATAACTGCAGCTAAATTCATTTCGGCGAAGCGACGCCAAATCTCGCGACAGCGACGGCGCGCACTTAAATCATTCGTTGACAGGTTCGGGTGAAAATGATAATCTACTAGCATTATTCGCACTTTAGATCATTTAGTTACATCTGACAATGCCATATACACAGTCTGCGTCTCAAGCCAAAAATAACAATAAAAAAAATTCTCAACACAAAATTGCCAAGGCCCGAGGAGAAATAGTTCATCCGCACGATATCAATAAACGCGGCGGATCAGTTTCGTGGCGGATTTTTCGAATAATGTCAGAACTGGTAGATGGCTACGAGTTTCTTTCTGGCCTGGAAAAGGAAATAACTATTTTTGGCTCGGCGCGCACCAAGCCAGGTACGCGGTATTATTTAGAGGCAGAAAAACTTGGTCGGATGTTGGCTAGCGAAGGCTATACGTTAATTACAGGTGGTGGCCCAGGCATAATGGAAGCCGCCAATAAAGGGGCTTATGAAGCTGGTGGTGAATCATTAGGTTTAAATATTCAGTTGCCGCACGAACAACGAGCTAATCCATATGTGAAAAAAGGCATTGGCTTTCATTTTTTCTTCACTCGAAAAGTTATGCTGACTTCACCATCACAGGCTTTTGTTATTTTTCCTGGTGGCTTTGGTACACTGGATGAATTTTTTGAAGTGATCACGATAATTCAAACCGGTAAAATGCCGCGCGTACCATTAATTGTGTTTGGCAAAGAATATTGGGGCGCTTTAGATAATTTTATCCGCAATGAAGTGTTAGCTCATCATGAATCGGTTGATCCGGAAGATTTAAAACTTTATACGATTGTTGATACGGCCGATGAGGCAATACGCATCATTCGAAAAACTAAACCGAGTGATTACCTTAAATAAGATTGAGACAAAACCAATTGCTACGGCTAATTCTGCCGTGGTGATTCCGATTATTGCTGATACAGCAGACTACGTGGTAATTAATAAACCAGCGGGCGTGGTGATTCATCAAACGCAAGTTCATCCAGAACCAGATACGGTGGTTAATGGATTATTGGGTTTGTATCCCGAGTTAGCCGCAGTGGGCGATGATCCGCAACGACCGGGGATTGTGCAACGCTTAGATCAGTTTGTTTCTGGAGTAATGGTGGTGGCTAAAACTCAAACCATGTTTGAATATTTAAAAAGTCAGTTTCAACAGCATCATGTCTATAAAAGATATCTGGCTTTAGCGCATGGCAAGTTTTCACAAGCGGGAGGAGAGATTCGTTTTTCCATTGCGCGGTCGGAAAAGAATTTTATTAAAATGGCAGCACGGCCGGACGATTCCGGGAAAGCCGCTGTAACGAAATATACGGTGCTTAAGCAATATCAACAATATACATATTTGGAGCTGGAAATCGCTACCGGGCGGACCCATCAAATTAGGGTCCATTTGAATGCTTTGGGGCATCCGTTGGTGGGCGAAACCGTGTATTTACCAAAGAATTTTCATTCTCGCTTGCAACCTGGCCGGATATTTTTACATGCCGCCGACTTGCGTTTTACCCTGCCAAATGGGGAAAGTATGCATTATGCTGCCCCTTTACCACTGCCTTTACAAGCAATTCTTGACGGTTTTTAGCATTTACCGTATTATAATCAAGCTTTTAATTGCTTAACGTTTGTATTTATGGATTTGCCAGAACTGAAGTCCGGCTATACCGTACGCTTACACTTACGGATTAGTGAAGGTAAAAAGGAACGCATTCAAATTTTTGAAGGTATTATTTTGAGCATTCACGGTAAATCTGCCGCTACGCGAACGATTATTGTTCGCAAAGAAACCAAAGGCTATGGAGTGGAAAAAATTATTCCATTAGCGATGCCAACCCTCGAAAAAATTGAAATCGTGAAAAAAGCTAAAGTACGCAAACAACGCCTCTACTATCTACGCGATTACAGAAAACGCCTTAAAGAGGAGCGCGTAGCAAACTAAAATTTATAAGGTTCGGTTATTTGGCAGTTATTTGTTTTTTCAATATTGGTAGGCGCTATACTTTGAGGTTAGATCAAGTATGAAAGCTAAAGGAAAAGTAAAATTGCAATGGACGTCGGGTCTAGCCTATGCCGTAGGTTTATTAACCACCGATGGTAATCTTTCGCCAGATGGCAGACACATTAGCTTTACTTCAAAGGATTTAGAATTGGCCCGGAAATTGCAAAGCGGTTTAGGTATTGCCGAACATATCGGTAAAAAAGGTAATGGCGCTAACAAGTTATTAAAGAAATACTACGTTGTTCAGTTTAGTGATAAACTTTTTTATCAATTTTTATTACAACTAGGCTTAATGCCAAATAAAACAAAAAAAATGCGTCAGCTGGCTATTCCGGACAAATATTTTTTCCATTTTTTACGTGGGCACTTTGACGGGGACGGCAGTACGTATTCATATTATGATAAACGTTGGCCAGATAGTTACATGGTATATACAACATTTTGTTCAGCCAGCCAACCCCATATACTATGGCTAAAACATGTAATTGAGCAAAAACTAGGTATAACTGGACATATTACAAAAAGCCAAGGTAATAGTTGTTATCAATTGAAATATGCAAAAACTGAGTCGTTACTGCTCGTAGCTAAACTGTATAAAACCAAGACGGTATTATATTTAACGCGTAAGTACTTGAAAATTCAAAGAGCATTCGCTATACTTGGCAAGCGTATTTAGCAGATTGCTGTGTTTTAAGCGCGGGTGGAGAAATTGGTAAACTCGCAGGCTTGAGGTGCCTGTGCCAGTAAAAATGGCTTGGAGGTTCAAGTCCTCTTCCGCGCACCAGAAGTAAGAAGTAATTGGAGAGTATTCCAATACAGTTTAAAATCATACAGTCTTGGTGCGCCTAACAGGCTAGCCTAATTATTGCTAGTACGCTATACTATTTTCACTTTAAGGACGATTAGCTCAGTTGGTAGAGCGCCTCGTTTACACCGAGGATGTCGAGGGTTCGAGCCCCCCATCGTCCACCATTATGTTGATGCGAGTATTAGTTGGTTTGGGAATAATTGCTTTTGGGGTTTTTTTAATTGTAAAAACCGAGTGGATGATTTCTGCCTTTGGCCGCATTGCTTGGGCCGAAGATAAACTTGGTGCCGAAGGTGGTACGCGGGTGTTCTATAAATTACTGGGCATGACTTCCATTGTCTTGGCATTTATGATTATGTCTGGTAAGATATTCACGCTACTGGATTGGATATTTAAACGTTAGGGCCCTTAGCTCATTTGGTAGAGCGCCTCGTTTGCACCGAGGAGGTGGGGAGTTCGAGCCTCCCAGGGTCCACCACCACACAACTTGTAACCATGCAAATTTTGTGCTAGACTTGAAATATGCATGGTTATGTTTCTCGAGCCATTGAACACAATATTAAAGGGGATCTTAAACAGTTCCCAGCTGTTGCTATATTAGGGCCTCGGCAATGCGGGAAATCGACTACCGCCCAAGAGATTGGGAAACGGTACTCTAATTTTATCTATTTAGACTTAGAACGTCCATCTGATCAGCGTAAGTTGCGTGATCCGGAGTTATTTTTTAATAGTAATCAAGCGGCCTTAATTTGTTTGGACGAGATTCAGCGTGTACCCAATATCTTTCCAGTGTTACGCAGTATCATTGATCAGAATAAGCGGCCAGGCCAATTTTTAATTCTTGGCTCGGCATCACGCGATTTATTAAAACAATCATCAGAAACTTTAGCTGGGCGGATTGCCTATAATGAATTAACGCCGTTTGTTTATAGTGAAATTTCAGCAGATCCAAAGATGAGTATCCAGCAATATTGGTTACGTGGTGGTTTTCCAAATAGCTTGTTAACGGACAGTAATACTAACAGCGCCCGGTGGCGTGAAAATTTTATTCGTACCTATTTAGAACGTGACATTCCTCAAATGGGATTTAATATTACAGCAGAATCATTGCGCCGTTTATGGACAATGTGTGCTCATTATCATGGTCAGATGTTAAACGCATCAGAGCTAGCTAATGCGCTCAATATATCGAGTACCACAGTGCGGTCTCATCTAGATATCCTTGAGCAAACCTTTACAGTGCGGTTACTCAAGCCCTATATCAATAATACAAAAAAACGTTTGGTTAAATCCCCTAAGCTTTATATCCGTGATAGCGGACTGGTTCATGAACTATTGGAAGTAAGAGATATAAACAATCTTTTAGCTCATCCTCGAGTCGGAGCATCTTGGGAGGGGTTGGTCTTAGAGAATATTATTACAACTTTACCGCAGTGGCGACCATCATTTTATCGTACAACGAATGGTGCCGAAATTGATCTAGTCCTTGAACGTGGACAAACTAGTTTAGCTTTTGAATTTAAGGCAGCTTCGAATCCAGATATAACGCGTGGTTTTTATAGCGCCATTGAAGATATTGGTATTGAACAGGCTTGGGTAGTTGTCCCAACAGGAGATGCCTCTCCAGTCAATAAACAGATCACAATTAGTAATTTGCAGGATTGTTTAGTGATACTGGCTCAACGATATTTGTAACGACCATAATATATACCGTTTCTTCAACTCCTCCATAATAAGGTTCCAACTGATCCTCTTAGGGTCCATCGCTAGTCTATCTTTTTATGGTTTTGATATGTTAAACTAAGATAGTTGATTTACTATCGATAGTGGAGTTTGGTATATGGACGATAATAATTTATTAGATTTTTTTAGTGAGAAAGAAAGAGCTGCGCATACCAAATGGCGGAAACAGCGCACAACTTTTTTTAGCGGTATTTTAAAAATACTTAGCCGACTGGGTGTCTCAGCCAACAGTCTTTCTGTTGTAGGAATTTTGGCTGTGCTTTTATTCCCTTTTCTTGTTTCGAGACATCCATACTGGGCTATTTTTGTAGTTATTTGCCATTTATTCTTTGATGCCTTAGATGGCCCAATGGCCAGGTTTCAAAATAAACTTAATAAATTTGGATCGCTGTTGGATATTATCGCGGACCATACTGCTATGGTAATGGTGGTGGTTGGTCTGCTGGTATTAAAACTAGTGAATCCAATTGAGGCCGTTATATATGTCTACGTTTATATCATCCTGATTGTTTTGATTATCGTGCGTAATATTGTAGGAAAATCACCTGGATTGATCATTAGGACAAAATATATTCTTTATATTAGTTATGTTGTTTTCGTGTTAACGAATTGGCAAATTTATTCGATCCTGCTGCCGCTTTTTATTATCTTATCTATCATTCCGCTTGTTTCGTCATTAGTGGTTTTATCCAAATACTTTGCACATGACTAATCTTCTGCTGCAAACATTTTTATTTCTGTTACCGGCCGGAATGGCAAATATGGCCCCAGTGGTTTTCCGTTTTATCCCTTGGGGAAATCAACCGATCGATTTTGGATACATGTTTCATGGAAGAAGAATGATTGGAAGCCAAAAAACCATTCGTGGTTTTGTTTCGGGGTCGATTATGGCAGTTACTGGCGTTTATTTTATACGGTATTTATGGCCGGCTGCACTTTTAGAGCCAGCCATCCAAACACCCATATTATGGGGATTGGCGTTAGGTTTTGGTGCACTGACCGGAGATGCCGTGAAAAGCTTTTTTAAACGACAAAGGGAGATTGCTTCAGGAAAATCGTGGCCACCATTTGATCAAATTGACTGGATATTTGGAGCGCTATTTTTTACATTCCCATTTGGCGTAGTAACCTGGCCGTTGGCACTAACAGCATTACTGCTCTTTGGGCCATTGCATCCATTAATAAATATTATCGGGCGGTTGATAGGTCTAAAAAAGAATTGGTTATAGGTCCAGGCGCATTATTACCTTTTACAGCTATAAAAAAAACGATGGCAAAATCCTTTTACTTGGCGTTGGACGTTTAGACATTTTCCATTTCAACTTGATTATATTTTATTGCCGGAAGATTGCGCCATTGAAAGAAAGAAAATATTTAGGAAATCATTTGGCAGCGATCATCATCCCATCATGGTAGAAATTTAGAGGCTTAAAATTTTTTTTATATTTGCTATTGACATGTAAAATGACATCATCGTATACTATAGGTACGTACAATCTCTCATTTAAAAAAATTTTACGAGAGGAGGTGAGAAAAATGGCAAAGAAAAAAAAGGTTACCAAAAAAACTGCTAAGAAAAAAACAACGAAGCGTAAGGCTACGAAAAAGAAAACTGCAAAAAGAAAAACCAAGAAGCGTCGTTAGTAAGCAGACATAAAAATCCCCTGACAAAATTTCAGGGGATTTTTAGTTACAGCTATTAGTTTTTATCAACGCGTAAACTATGTACGCTACGAGAGCCAGGAATCAAGGTACCATCTGCCGTCGCGAGTTGAATTTTTAAGGTGTAAGTGCCGGGTGCCAAATTAGCTGCCACGGCATACGGTAATTCAAGGTTAAGCTCTTCCCCTGTGATTACGGCCTGTTTTATGGTTTTTTGAGTTGTGCCATTTACTAAGAGGGTAGTACCAGCTGACCAATTGGCAGTGCCGGTATTTTGGGCGGAAAATGAGATAATTGGCGTCCAGCCAGTTTGAATGGCCAATGGCAAATTAACCGTGCCCAAAGTGGCTTCATACGCATTAGTGATAGTAATAGGATAGCGGTGGGTACTACCGGGAACAACCAGACCATGGCGATACAGTTTTGAAACCAAAGTGTAGGTGCCAGAATGTTTTGGTAAAATAGTAACTGCAGCAGAAAAAGTTTGAGTGGCATTAGCCGAAACCGTATTTAGTAAATCTACGCGTTGATGTTTACCTGTTTCAACAATAGAAAGCTGCAGCGCACTAGTGGTGGGTTTCCAGGCCAAACTTCCTACATTCGCATAGGTGAATGATAGGTTGGGTGTGTCTGTGCCAGCATAAGTTGTTGCTGTATCACTAGCTTGCCATTGAGCGCGGATAGCTTGATTGGCGGCTTGTAATAAAATATATTTGCTGTTGGCAGCCGAACGAATAGAATCAAGTTGGTTGTAGACAATTTCTCCCGGACAATAGGTGTAATCAACCGTGCGATGACCAATTATGTTTGGCGTTTTTTCACCGTGCCATTTTTTTGAGCCAGCCGGATCAAATTCAGCTGCATTAGCAACCGAACTAATTAGGTCGGTTAAAGCCGCATTGACTGTTTCGGTATATTCAGAAACGATTGAGCAAGCGCCGGTAGTTGTTTCAAAACAACCCAACAAAGAAATGCCCACGCTCCCGACATTATAATTTACATCGGTAATATCATTATAGGTGTGAGCACCAATCACCCCAGTACCACCGGCTCGACCTTCATAAATATTACCTTGTTGATCAATTAGATAGTTATAACCAAGATCGCCCCAACCCAGTACTACGGCATGCCAATAATATATCCCACGAACAGTGGCCGCCGGATCTTCAGCTCCACTACCGCCAGCCGTGTGATGAAGGATAATTTTTTTTGGCGTACTGTATTCGGGTTCCCAGGTCAGATATGAATCGTCGGCGCCCCATTCGGCCCGACTAATAATTTTTGGTGAATCCGTTTGGAGTGAACGTTTAAGGCTGTGGGCGACGGTACTTAATAATGAACGTTGTGGTGCGGTGGTCGAATCAAAATACGTTAAACGAACATTACGCACTTTCGACGTGTCCGAACCAGTCAGACGATAGCGCAAGCGTTGACCGGAAGCAAATAATGGAGCAGACGTAAAATATTCCGTTTCATCTTTGGCGTCCTCACCCTGCATGGCCAAAGTTTGCCAATCTTCGGCATCAACGGATAAAGCAAAAGTTACGTCGGCATTTTGCGGTCCGCTCCAAGTTAAACCAACACCGTTGAATGGAAATTCTGCCGAAAATTCCGGAGAAATATATTCATTATTTGTACGGTCAGTTGCGTTAGCGCTGATCATGATATCGCTAGGGGTGTGGCTAATGCTGTTGGCGCGTGTACCGCTTTCGTCGGCGGCGGCGGTGTTAATAAGAGCAACAGCAAAAAATAATAAAAAAAGCCCGACGAAGCATGTAATAATCTGAATTGGCGAGCTAGTTTTTGTAGGCATTTTTTTATTTTTGAGTGCGAGCAGTATAGCAAAAAAAAGACCTTTCGTCTAGGCCGCATGAGCACCAGATGTGTTCAATTTGTAGTGGGATGGATTGTCGTGTCTGCTAGTGTCAGAATAATCCAAAAAACAATTGCCAAATCATTTTTGAAATATGGCACATCAACTAAGCCGTATATTAAGATGGCCACCATACCACACAGCAAAATAATTGCCGGACAATTTTTTACTATAAGCAATCGCCAACCAAATCTACCGACTACAAAAATTAACCATAGTAGACCAACTAAACCTAATTCAACCCAAAAATCTAAAATAATATTGTGCGGGTACAATAGCAGTTCCACATGGCGATCCAATTTATATTGAGCGTATAAATCTGGGAAACCCGCTAAGCCGGCACCGGTGAGCGGGTGGTGCAGCAGCAGATTAGCCGTTCCTTGCCATAAAGCTAAGCGTACTTCACCGGAAGTATTTTGCATTAAAATTATTTCACGGGTGGGCGTGAACAATAGCAGTGCAATGAACATAAGCGCAGAACCAAACACAACCCACCACCAGCGTGTGAACAGTAAACAAGAGGCCACTGCTGCGAACACGGCCACCACCGCACCATCACTGCGCGACCAAACAACCGCCAGACAGCCCAGTAAAAAGATCGGCAAGAACCATTGTTTGTGTGTACCGCGCTGTAACAAATGAGCGGCCAGGAGTGCTAACAGTGGCGCTAGGGTTAAACCGACGGCATTTGGGTAATCATAAACACTAGTAATGCGAAATTCGTCACCGGGGATGTTCCAAGGTGCCGGGATACCGTAGCC
Organism: uncultured Gammaproteobacteria bacterium; assembly: GCA_964474735.1. Classification (GTDB taxonomy): domain Bacteria; phylum Patescibacteriota; class Patescibacteriia; order UBA9570; family UBA9570; genus UBA9570. Next base: position 27,891 of record CAYYTZ010000001.1, read on the forward strand.
GGTCAGTAATTGCCATATACCTATAGTGCCTATAAACACAATTAGTAGCGCGAACGCTTGAAGGATGGCCTCAAGCCGTGGGCGGATGGTTAGAACCATTATACCTACCAACATTGGCGCAATAATATAGCTTTTATAGAGACCAAGCGCGGCCATGGTGTTTGCTGATATGATTACCGCGATTAAACCAATTATCGCAAAACTACCCATGATATATTTCCAAATTCCCATACATAATACTCCAAGACGCGCCTGACGATATAATAATATGCAAGTGAGAAAGCTCACAACTACAACCACATCTAACACATTTAAGCGAATACCCGCAATTTCAAAACGAACCAGATAAGTTGGCAGCAAAACAATCAAGCTCTGCAGTAAACGTTCACCCCAGTATTTAGACGTTTTGTTTATCTCCATGCAATATAATATTTTGAACGGTAATCAATAATCCAATCGTAAACCAGATGTGGGTGATATACAAGACCGAAAAAGTATTGTACTGCACCAAAATACCGCCAAGGGCTGCAGTTAAGCCTAATAACACGGCACGTAATAGCGGATCTTTCGTGGCGGTTAGCCAAGCTTTAATGGAGCGGGCAAACAACATAAGCATAGCGATGCTAAAACAGACTAAACCCAGAATGCCAGTTTCCGCGAGTAATTCAATATATTCATTATTAACGATGGCATAACCCTCATTTGGAACAATTCGTGGGTGGTAGGAAGAGTACGGACCAAAGCTACCGGGACCAATTCCAATCCAGGGGTGATTTACCCAAATAGTTTCGGCGCTTGAAAAAGTTTCAACGCGTTCTTCATAAGAAGCGCCGCCGAATAAATTTGTGACGTGCGTGGCAAAGCTGGTCAACTGTTCGCCCACATTTAAAAAACGTAGTGCTAATAACGCAACGATGCCGCAGATAACTAACCCAGCTGTAATATTTCGTATAGTGAAGACTTGTTTAAAGTACGCCAGAACGATAACCATACAACTAGCGGCAAATGCAATGTAACCACCACGCGAAACCGTAAGCACTAAATTTAATCCGGCAATAATAATTAAACCAAATAACCAATATGATTTTATTTTGCTGGCCCGACTAAACCAGAGCGTGGCCGCTAAACACAATGGAATCAGCAAGTAGTTGGCAAAATATAATGGCTCCAAAGCGGTTGATTGAATGCGTGGGAAACCTAAGATGTCTTTGGTGTATTGTTCGCGTAAGCCGGTTAAACTGGTAGGCAAACCAACCAAATCACCGGCAAATTGATAGAGGCCAAAAATACACACAACCGCCGCGCTGATTAGTAATATTTTTATTAGCATTGCTACTTGGTTGCGATGACGAATAACATTTGGCACAGCCATGGAAAGAATAACAGTAAAAAGTGTAAAACTAAAAACTAACAGTGAGCGTTGCAAATATGGAGCATTGCTGAGGGCTAATACATTAATAATGAGAAAGGCGCAGATAGGAATGAAAATTGGGTAACTGCGCAGCTTAAATTTTTGCAGCAGCAAGCCACGACCTAGCCAAGCCGTGAGGCTGAGGATAGCTAGCACCTGACTAATGCGAACAGTCATGCCACCAATATCAACCGAACCAATGCGTTCGAACGGCAAAAAGAAAGCTAATAAATATAATCCAATAAGAGGGTTCACCACTGTGATTACACTAATTGCAAAACCGATAATAAACGCGACCAGGAGCTTGAATGGCAAAAAGACCACGCCATAACTTAATCCAATGGCTAGGGCTAGGGCGCCTAAACCAAGCGTGCTATAAAGCAGCCAGGGACGAATTTTAGCGGTTGCAAAAAAGCGCATCATATTCTTGAATCATACGCTTTTCTTGGAAGAGCTCCAAAACTCGCACTCGCCCGCTACTGGCTTTATAAACAGCCAGTTGGTAGTTGGAGTACACATCTAACAGAGCCTCAGCTAAAGCCGCCGGCCGCTGTGGTGGCACTAACCAACCGTAACGATCAACTATTTCCGTTAGGCCGCCGGTAGTAGTAGCAACAACTGGTTTAACTGTGGCAAACGCTTCAATCATCACGATGCCAAAAGTTTCTCGCCGGGTTGATGGCAGCACTAATACATCACACTGCTTTATCCAGTAGGGGATGTTTTCTTGAAATCCGGCAAATTCTACAATATCGGAAATCTCTAATTCCTGGGTTAGTGCTTCAAGATCAGCTCGCCAATCACCCTCACCCACTAACGTTAAATGGGCTTGTGGTAAAGTTGTTCTAATTTGAGCCACGGCGCGGAGCAAATCATCAATACCTTTTTCCGTAGCTAAACGGCCAATAAAAAGAATGCGAAATTGCGTGTTTAATTCTACTACGTTTGATGGGCTGGGAGTGAAGGCTTTCACATCAACGGCATTATAAATTACGGCAATACGTTTTTCCGGAACACCTAATTGTTTAAGTTGGTCTTTCACTGCTTCGACTACAGTAACCACAGTGGCGAACCGTGACCATAATATATACAAAACGCGTAGCGGGTTGGCAATAAGCCAGCGTTCAATTTGCAAGTGTTCCATCCAAATAACTTTAATACCAAGCAGTTTGGCCCACGGTGTTAGGAGAACTTTTTCAGTTAAAGATAAACAAAATAGGGTGTCGACATGAAAACGAATTTTGTAAACTAGTAGATAACGGAGTAGATTAGCTAAAATCAATGGAGCAGTAACAAAAAACCACAACAGCGCCTGTGGCGTGACCGGTTCGGTACCAGCCCAGGCAGTGGCGGCTGGCCAGTGGCGTTTCTGGAATTCTTTCAATAAAACACTGCAAGTCGAAAGTAAATAAAAATCATGTTGATCACGTAATCGTTCAACTAGCGTGATGGTCTGTTTCTCACCCCCACCATAAGTTGATGAGTAAGGGAATTTGAGGATCAAGATATGACGACGTTTTTTTGCTATACATGGTGTGGTCATAGGCGCAGAACGTCTTTAAGCTCGGTTATAGTAATGCCGCGCACACCAAGTAGCGCTCCTACATACACAACGGCGGCTACCGGAATAACCAACCAAACTAAAATGCCCATTATCCCTGTGGCGGCGGCAATTTTAGCTGGGCCAAGTAACTGGGGACGAGCCTTAGTTGTGCGATAAATAAGCCAGCTAGCAATCAACACCATGGTGGTTTCTGAATACACTGTAACCGCGGCTGCACCATAATATGAGTAGGACGGAATCAGCCATAAATAGCCGCAGAGGGCAGTAGCGGCCACAAAGCCATAACCCCACAATATCGCTCGTTGCTGATTGATAATCACCACAACGTATCCAGTCAGCGTGCCAACAAAAATCATTCCAACCGCGATAATTAATACACTTAGTAATTGACCCAACACCAGCGGGTTATCGGTATAATCTTTACCAGCCACTAATAGCATAATTGGTTGCGCTAAGATCATACTACCAACTACCATTGGCAGCGCCATAATCAATAAAAAATTAATTGAGCGGGCGTAGAGTTGGCGAAATTTTTCTATATTTCCAGCGACAAAAGCTTGGCTTAATACCGGCATCAACAACCCAACCACCATGGCGGGCAAGGTAATAAGCACTTCCAGCATTTTATAGGGAGCGCCATAAATACCTACCACTTTTTGTGAGTGAAATAAGGCTAATAACAGCGAATCGGATTTAAAATAAACCAGGTTTAGCGCAATCGCCAGTGCGACGGGCCAGCTTTCCATAAAGACTTGTCGCCAAATTTTGAAATCAAAGGCTAAACGCATAGTGGTGTAGCGGCGTAGACCGAACCAAAGAATCAGAGTTTGGGTGAAGCCACCAGCCACAATCGCGCCCATCACGGCTAATAATCCAGCTTGCCAAACATACACTACCAGCAGGGTTGAGAGGAACATGATGAATTTTCCGGCAATCTCCGCTAACGCTACTCGTTTTAGGTTTTGACCTTGTTGGTAAACCGCCAAAAACAATTGATTGAGTGTGATAAATAAATAGTTGATGGCAACTACTACCACAGCCAGTTTTACAATTTCTGGAAAATTTGGAATCAACCAGACCGTGGTACAGGCAATAAATAAAAATAACAAGGCGGTAACTAAACGAAAAGTAAAAATATTATGAAAGAGCCGATGATCGGCATTGGCTTTTGTAGCGATGTGTTTGAGTAGAATAACATAGAGCCCTAAATCCATCACAATGCCGAACAACTGTAGATATGTCATGGCTGTTATATAGTTGCCATTTTTTTCATCGCCCAAATAACGGTTTAATATAATAACAGCACCAAACCCTAAGGCGGTGCCGATAAATTTTCCGGCAAATTGGACAGCAGTGTTGCGCGCGACTTGGCGTAAAAGTGACATAGAAACCTTGCTACTATACCGATTTGCGTTGACTAAGTCAATTTTTTTTGCTATACTGAGTTTCAAAAATAAAAATAAATATGCGATCTTTGGTTTTTACATTTACACTAGCTTTTACCAGTGTTATTTCGATGGCTGGCTTTTTAAATTTAGTTGAACAACATTTACTGCCGCAACCTGTGCAAGCTGAAAGCGAAATATCCAAAATGCCCGCTTATGAACAATACACTTCTGAGCGTCTGCCAGTAGAAACTATCCCAGCAGCGACTTTACCCGTAGCGGCCACGCGACCAAAAATGCGCATCGGACTATTTAGTAGTGATGAGCCGGTAACAATTTCAGTTGCAGCCGAAAGTCGTGTCTTGGCCGGTGCCGCTCATGCGAAACTAGGCACAATACCAGCTAATGAAGAAATAACTTTGACCTATGATCGGAGCACGGCGCTCTATACTGTCAGCAGCAATTCTTTTAGTACAACCAGCGGTGATTACATTAAGATCAAACCAACGCGGGCGAACAAGGTAACTACCATAACTTCCTACACCAACCCACCGGATTGGGATACAGCCATCAATGATAATACATTCTATGGAGCAGTTGAATTGCATTATGCCGCAACGACAGATACCATTTGGGTGATTAGACCTGTTGCCATTTAATCTATTCCACAAACAACCCGAACAGAACCGAAG
>CAYYTZ010000002.1:0-2132 GCA_964474735.1 uncultured Gammaproteobacteria bacterium
AAGAGACTGGTCGCGGAAAATATCGCGAAGGTTTTTGGGAACTGAAAACACTAGATGCCGGTCTAGTTTGCTCAAGTATCTAACTTGGAAAAGAGCATTCCAAACCGTGCCCACGCTAGCAGTAAATTTACATTAACCTTGCTGCTACTGCGGGCACGATTTAGGCAAAAAAATTGCTCGTCAATTTAACAGAAAAATAAGAAAAAATCAAGCCCAAGTCATAAGCTGATAATTAGGCTCATTTTTACCCATGAAAATATCAATTTTTATACGACAAAGCCCTGGTGGATACTTGTTCTGTGGTACTACTGTCCCATTAACTTTTTCTCGATGGCTCATTGATTGTAGGGAAGCGCTATGCTGGCGCATTAACATATATACATGTGTCGTACAATATATGTTATACGACACTAGAATGCAAATTAAGTCTTTATTTATAATACACGCGGTCTTCGTAGCGGACGTCTATGGTCTTAATACCATCAACTGAGTTGTTCAAATCATCCTGGAACACAGCAATAAAATTTTGTAGTTGTGTTTCTATTGGCAAACTGGAATCAAATAGTATTTCGGTTTGATTGTTCGTTATGACAATAATATCATGCGTCACCGCTACGTAATCGCATGGCGTATCAACGTACTGAGCCTCCCATTGCACGTAGGCTTGATTGGCATCCGTAGAATTTGTGTTATCGCCCTTTTCAGTTCGTTTAACCTCTTCTAATAGCGCCAAGCTTTCATCAACGGTAATTTCTTTTTTTTGCAAGCGATTGAGAATGTTTCTTTTTTTCTCTTTAATGGAATTATCGGCCGTGCCTTCGATTTCATCAGCAAATATTTTTTCTGCTACATATTCTTTTGTTTGGCATGTCACGGCTGGAATCGCAAATTCCGAAACGTTTAAACCGGTCTTAGCAGTAAATTGTTCGAGGATGGCGTCGATAAATGTAATCACATCAGCACCGACGACTTGGTCATGCAGCTTAACCGAGCGTTTTTTATTTTGATCACGCAAGTGTGGATACTGAACATTTAGTTCATTTTCATTTACTTCGGTTGTCACAATGCCAGAGCGGTCTATGTAGTAATATTTTTTTCCTTCAATATAAACATATCCCGGCACGTATTCTTTTATAGTGACATGTACCGTATTGGGAAAATCTGTGGTTACCTCAATACTTTGTAAACTGACACTTTTTTCTAATTCTGTGCGCATCGTCTGTCCAATACTATCCTCATTGGTAAAAGGTAAAACCCGTTGCGGCATAAACCACCAATGACGTTGGTCAAGCGCAGTATTAGCCGCTGTAGTAATTTGATCTGCAGTTAAATACGAGTTCCCTGTCACGTCAATATTTTCTATCCAGAGCCAGTGTCGATTAATGGTCAGCCAGGTTAGTAAGACAATAACCAATATCAAGCTACCAAGATATGCCCAGACATCACTTTTCATTAAACGATCTTTTTGTGATGGTTTCTTAAAGTAGGGATTGTTAAATTGGGTTTCGTCCATGTCGATCAATTATAGAATAATTTGTCATAAAACACTAGACGAAAACCAAAAAATCTAGCATACTATAACAATTATGCAGATCATCACCTGGTATAAGAACAGACGTTGGAATAAGCCCCAAACCCATGATTTGCGCTACGAAGTAAAGGCTCCGGCAGTTCGAAAGGGTGTTTGGTTGTTACTCCCCTATCCAGTCAATACGGAATATCAGCAGGTTAAAGATGTTAGGTTGAATGCCGTGGGAGAATACATTCAGCATGATTATTTTTTTGCTATCCGTAATTGTTCCGAGGCAACAGTGCGTTGTACCGTTAACGTGCAACCCCGTAAACTTGACACTAAAAAACTTACTGCTTTAACATTACATGATTATATTAAAAAAAGCGACGGTGAATTTTATTGCCAACCTGATGCTGCAATTCAATCAGATCATCCGCGGATTCAGCAATTGGCTGCAGAATATCGGAAAAAAGATACCATGGTTTTAGCCTTAATTCGTAAACTGTTTGACCATACCGTAGCCACACTGTGTTACGGCGATCCGATGGCCGGCCTTTATACACCGCAACAAGCCCTAGAACTTCCCCAAGTTGATTGTGGCGGATTTTCTACTTATTTG
>CAYYTZ010000002.1:2142-32289 GCA_964474735.1 uncultured Gammaproteobacteria bacterium
CGGCCCTGTGTCGAGCTTGTCAAATTCCCACTCGGCTGATATCTGGATTTTGGGCCGGCCACCAGGTAAATGAAATGCATGCGTGGATTGAATGTTTGCTGCCAAATGGACAATGGTTGGCGCTTGATCCCTCGGTTGAATATTTACGGAAGCAGGGTCGGACAAACAAACTTGGTGGCTTTAATGAAATTGGTAGTGATCGAATAGTGATGAATACCGGTTCGCATCATACAGTTCGCTTAGGGTCACAAACAATTACAATGGATATCATTCAAACACCTACATTTATTGCAACAAATGGCGACTTTGAATATATAAAAAATTATAAAATTTTGACCCAATGAGACATTTACGGGCAATTGGATTATCGCCAAATCTTGAATTTGCTGATGTAGGAGTTGCTTTAAAAGCTATTTTACGTCCGTGGTTATATCGAGTGGCGCCAGCTGAACAAAAACTGCACGCTACTTTATGTAGTTATTTTTCGAGTCAAAATGTTTGGCTATTCAATTCCGGTCGATCAGCCTTATTAATTTATTTAAAATCACTTCAATTGCCCCACAATAGCGTTGTAGCAGTGCAGGCCTTTACTTGCAATGCCGTAATTAATCCAATTCGCTGGGCTGGTTTTTTGCCAAATTATATAGATATCGATCCAGCAACCTACACCATGTCTCCAACCGATTTACAGAAGAAACTTACTCCAAAAACCAAAGTCTTGATTATTCAGCACACCTTTGGTCAAACCGCTGATTTGGCCAAGTTGCTGGATATTGCACGTTCCCACAATCTTATTATAATTGAGGATTGTGCCCATGCGCTTGGTGGCAAACGGAATAATCAATTATTAGGGACTTTTGGTGATGCAGCAATATATAGTTTTGGTCGTGATAAAGTTATTTCTTCGGTCTATGGCGGATGTTTGTTGGTTAATAAGGCCAGTCAAGTTGGCGCATTGCAGCAGCAATATGATGAAGTGGACTATCCTACGCGTTTTTGGATATTTCAACAATTATTACATCCAATTATTACCTATGTTGCGCTGCAAACTTGGTATTGGTTTGGCTTTGGTCGAGCATTATTTGCTTTGGCGCAGCGTGGGCATATTTTATCACTAGCGGTTAGTCGGGGTGAGCGCCAAGGTATACAACCGCATTATTTCCCTAGGCGGTTACCAGGCGGTTTAGCTTATTTAGTTCAACATCAATTGGCAAAATTAGATCGGCTCAACGCCCAGCGCCGACTGATTGCTAAAATATATCAGCAAATATTTAATCCTGATATACCGCTCGCGGAGTCTATTTATTTGCGCTACACCGTGCGCGCAAAAAATCGAGATAAAATCTTTCTGGAGTTAAAAAAACAAGATGTGATTTTAGGTGATTGGTATTGGCAAGTTGTGGTTCCGGCGGCTGCAGACTTGGCTACGCATAATTATCCACTGGGAAGTTGCCCCCAAGCTGAATTGGCGGCGCAGGAAGTAATAAATTTACCAACTCATATTCAGATTAATCAAAAGTGCGCAGAAATGATCGCACGAACCGTCCAATCTCTACGCGCATGAATTTATCTATAAAACCAATTACTAATAAAGCTGACTGGCAAATATTTTACGAAGCCGTAGCGCCTGATTCTTTTTTGCAAACTTTTGCCTGGGGAGAATTTCAAACCGAGCAGATTTTTAGATTAGGTGTTTATGATGCGAATAATTTAATTGGGGCTGCCTTAGTTATTAAAATTAAAGCTAGGCGCGGCACCTATTTATTATGCCCACATGGTCCTTTATTGCTGCCACAAGCTATGACAGCGCTACAAGCACTCCTTGATGCGATAATAGAGCTGGGTCGAACCGAACGAGTTGATTTTATACGTATTGCGCCATTGTTGCCCGCTGATCCAAAGAATGTTGCGCCATTTACAGCCGGTGGATTTAAACGAGCCCCCATACATGTTCATCCCGAATTAAGCTGGATTTTAGATTTGCAGGTTGATGAAGAGACGCTTTTAAAAAATATGCGTAAAACCACGCGCTATTGTATTCGCAAAGCCGAAAAAGATGGCGTGTTTGTTCGATCCTCTACCAATCAAACCGATCTAGAAATATTTTGGAATTTATATTTAGAGACCGCCCAACGTCAGCACTTCACCCCTTTTTCCAAAAACTATTTAGAGCGCGAATTGTCAGTATTTAACCAGAGCGACATGGTTAAAATATTTATCGCCGAGTATCAAGGAAAGCCCATTGCTGGAGCCGTGGTTGTTTTTACTGCGCATGAAGCGTTTTATCATCAAGGCGCTTCAGCTTCAATTGCCAATAAATTAAATGCGGCCTATTTGCTGCAATGGGAAGCGATCAAGCTGGCAAAATTACGTGGTTGTCAGAAATATAACTTTTGGGGCATTGGTCCGGTAGATCAACCAAACCATCCCTGGGCTGGTTTAAGCTTATTTAAGCAGGGTTATGGCGGACAGGCCTATCCTTATGTACCAACGCAAGACAAGGCTTTGACTTGGCGATATTCAATAAATCGTCTAATTGAGCTTTACCGAGCCAAACAACGAGGTTACGGACGTTCGCCTAACGCTTAATTTCAGTGACACCGAACATCCAAGGCAGTAAAACGTCGGGGATTTTAATTTTACCTTCAGCCGTTTGATAATTTTCCATGATAGCCGCAATAATACGTCCAACGGCCAAGGCGGTAGCGTCATTCATATTCAAAAATTCGGTTTCGCCGGTTTTGGTGCGATAACGGGCATTTAACCGGCGGGCTTGATAATCAGTCATAAAATCGGCCGTGTGGGTTTCGCGGTAAACATTTTGTCCAGGCATCCAAGTATTAATATCTACACCGCGCGTGTTTGGATCACCAATATCTCCGGTACATTTCAGTAAAACTTGATAAGGCAAATTTAATTTTTGCAGAAGCTCTTCTTCAATACTGATTAATAAGTTATGTTCTGCCAAGCCTTGTTCCGCGGTGCTGAATACTTCCATTTCAACTTTGTGAAATTGGTGCAACCGCAAAATGCCCCGAGTATCCTTACCAGCCGCTCCGGCTTCTCGGCGCAAAGCGGGCGAGAAAGCAATATAACGCAAAGGTAATTGTTCTTCAATTAACAATTTATTCATTTGCAGTGGCCCTAAAGTATGTTCGGCACTACCAATCAGATAGAGATCGTCTGATGGAATATAATAGCGCTCGTCAGTTGGATGCAGTCGTCCCATTTTTTCAAAAACATCTGGCCGAATAAAAATTGGCGGGATAATTGGAATGAAGCCCTTGGTTACTGTGACAGATAAAGCTAAATTTACCAGCGCATATTCCATTAAAGCCAGTTCATTTTTCAAATAGGTAAAGCGGGCGCCAGTCACAACTGCCGCCTGTTCGTTATCAATAATATCCAAAGTTTTTCCCAACTCCCAATGTGGTTTTGGTACAAAATTAAAAACTGGCTTACTCCCCCACTCCTTAATCACTTGATTACCAGATTCATCCGGGCCAATTGGAGTATCGGCTGAAGGAATATTCGGCACTTGATACATCATTTTTTTATACTCCGCTTCCACGCCTACCAAAGTCTGCTCAAGTTCGGCACTGCGTTGTTTAATGACTTTAGCCTCAGCTACTTGTTCTGGTGTTGGTTTGCCTTGTTTGCCTAAGGCTGCCATTTGATTACGCTGCCGATTTAGTTCATCGCCGGCTTTTTGAAGTTGTCGTCTGGTTTCGTCAATTTGCAGCAACGCATCAATATCAACTTTGGAATTTTTGTTCTGGACAGCAGCTTTTACTGCACTGATATGTTCGCGGATAAATTTTATGTCTAACATATTTTTTTATTTAAATCCTAAAACTTCAGCTTTGGACTGCATGGCCTCCAGTGATAATTGCAGGGCTTGATCAAGCGATAAACCTAGTAAAGTTTCACATTGTTGAATAACGGCACGGTTTACACCTTTCGCGAAAGCCTTATCTTTAAATTTTTTCTTTAAACTGGCTAAAGTTAGCGCGGTTATATCATGTTCTGGTCGAACAAAGGTGGCGGCGATAATTAGTCCGGTGACTTGCTCTAGGCTATAAAGGGCTTTGGATAAGAGGGTTTGTGGCTGTAAACCATGCATATCATTATGCTCGCGAACGGCCGCTACGATAAGCGGATGAATATTTTTTTCTTTAAGCCAATCGGCACCAATCTGACTGTGTTGGGCCGGGGTGGCTGTTTCCCAATCAATATCATGTAATAAGCCTGTAATTGCCCAGGTTTCTGGGGCGGCGGCTTTAAAATAATTTGCTAGATGTTCCATGACTACTTCAGTGGCTAACATGTGCCGACGTAAATTTTCATCCTGCACTTTTTCTTGCAACCAGGCCCAAGCCTCGGCTCGGCTGATTCCAGCATGAAATATTCCTAATGAAGCATCGCTTAGTGATTGAGTTGTTTGTACGGAAACAGGAATTTCAGGATTAGTTTGACTTGAATCATTATTTTTAGGGCGCAAAAGTGGGAAAAAAACGCATTCACGAATTGGTTTATCCATCAAAAAAGAGAATAAACGTTCGCTGACGCCAAAACCAGATGTCGGCGGCATACCATATTCAAGTGCCTCAACAAAATCCACGTCATGCATTTGCGCCTCAGCATCGCCGGCTTCGCGCATTTTTGCCTGAGCCGTAAAACGATCGGCTTGATCAATTGGGTCGTTTAACTCTGAATAACCATTGCCCAATTCACTTCCAGCTATAATTATTTGATAACGCTCAACTAATTTGGGATTATCGGTTTTACGTTTAGCTAACGGCGAAACATCTACCGGATGATTAACCAAAAAAACTGGCCCGGCGATTGACTTACGACACTGTTTCCAAAGCAAATCAATTAAACGACCACGACTTTGCACTGGATCAAACTTTAGCTTCAATTCTAAGCATTTATTTTTTAGCTCGTTTACTGATGCATTTAATACATTAATCTGCAGACGTTCCTCGATGGCCGAAACATAGTCTAAGCGTGGCCAATTTGTATCAAAATCAACAGCAAAGCCATGAATTTGGAATTGTAGGGTTTGAAAAGTCGTCTGAATGACGTGTTTGTACAAACGTTCAACCAATTTCATGGTGTCTTCATAATTTGCATAGGCCCAATAAAATTCCATTTGTGAGTAGTCTTGTAGATGTTCCGGACTAATACCTTCATTGCGAAATTGTCGACCGATTTCAAAAGTTTTTTCAAAGCCGGCCACCATCAACCTTTTTTGCCATAACTCACCCATTGAAATACGCAGATACAAATCTATATCAAGCGCCTGATGATGTGTAATAAATGGCTGCGCATCAGCACCGCCGGGAGTGGCTTCAAGTACCGGGGTTTCCACTTCTAAAAAACCTTCCGCTATAAGAAATTGTCGCATGGTACTCCAAAACAAAGCTTTTTGCTTAAACATTTCACGCAGCTCCGGTCGTAAAATCATATCAACATAACGTCGGCGATAGCGTTGTTCCTCGTCTTGTAAACCAAACCATTCGTCTGGTATTGGTTGAAGCGCTTTTGATAGTAAACGCAAGGAGTGCACTAATAATGTGCGCACGCCTTTTTGGGTTGTAAATAATGTTCCACTAACTTCAACAATATCACCAACGTCAAAATAGCGCAGATCGACAAAATCCGGTTCATGTAAATGTTCACGAGCCAACGCTACTTGAATCCGGGCACTAGCATCTTCAATTTCAGCAAAAGTAAGTTTGCCATGGTCACGCCATTGCCGAATTCTGCCAGCGATAATCACCGATGTGTCACCGGCCAGGAGTTGATCGTATTGAGTTAAAACTTGTTCAATTACAAACGTTCGGCGGCTGCGCGACGGATAAGCTGAACCATATTTTGAAGCATACGCATTAGCCTTGACAATCCGGCCGCTGCGTTCCGACTGATGTTCAGTCATAGGTCAATGCTTCAGGCTATTTTTTTTAGGGTATAAAGCAAAGTACCTTTTGGTACAACTACCTTTACTTCGTCACCAACTTTGTGGCCAAGAAATGCTTTACCCAGCGGAGATTCGTTGGAAATTTTTCCATTCGCCGGATCCGCTTCATTTGATCCAACAATATCAAACTCATGATTTTTATTGGCTTTATCACTGACAGTGATGTGCGAGCCAATCACAACAGTTTTTGAGCTCTTATTTTTTTCAATCATCTTTACCCGACGCAGAGTTTCTTCCAGTTCAAGTACCCTACTTTCAACTAAGCTTTGTTCTTCCTTGGCCTCGCTGTATTCAGCGTTTTCGGATAAATCACCCAATTCTTTTGCAGTCGCAATTCGTCCAGCAATGTCCTTGCGTTTAGTGGTTTTTAAGTATTCCAGTTCGCTTTTTAGTTTTTCTAAGCCTTCTGGTGTTACGTAAATTTCTTTATCAGTCATGCGCTAAAAAAATAATAATAAATGCAGTGGCAATTAGTGTAATTTAACCAAGTAATAGTGTCAAGCTGACTATGGCTTATTGGCATAATAGTTGGTTAAAACAGTTTGCGCTACGCTAAGAGCGGCAGCCGAACCCTCACCAGCTGGGCCATTTGTTTTTTCAATCAAAACAGTGACAACTAACTCTGGGTTATCATAGGGTAAAAAAGTCGTATACCACGAATGGGTATCTTCGCTACCACCAATTTGTGCCGTGCCAGTTTTTCCGGCCGAATCAATGCCTAATGATTGCATGCGGCGAGCACTGCCAGTACTACCCATCACAGCTTGGTGCATACCACGACGGACAGTTTCAATATAGGCTGGGTCGATGAAATTTTCGCGCACTACAGTTGGTTCAATAGTTTTGACGGTATTGCCATATTGATCGGTACGGCGTTCCACTAATTGAGGACGATACAAGGTGCCTCCATTCGCAATAACGCTAGTATACATGGCTACTTGCAAAGGCGTGACGCGCAAATCACCCTGGCCAATCGAAACAATATAAGTGTCACCCAAAAACCAATCTTCACCAATGGTAGCTTTTTTCCAGTCACGATCTGGTACAAAACCACCGGCTTCACCAGCTAAATCAATCCCAGTGCGTTGACCTAGACCAAACATTTCAGCATATGAATGAATTCTATCGATGCCAAGGCCACCGGTGATCTCTTGCGTATCCTCATTGTATGTTCCGCCTCCAGCTAAGTAAAAAAAAGAATTAACCGATTCTGCCAAAGCTTTGTTAATATCGGTGGTGCCATGCCCACCTTTTTTCCAATCCTCATAGATGCGCTGACCAATTTTAACGCCGCCAACGCTTTGTACAGTAGTATTATCTGAAATGACCCTTTCTTGTAACGCTGCAGAGGCTACGATTAGTTTGAAGGTTGAACCAGAAGGATACTCACCAGCTATCGCTTTATTAAAAAGTGGCTTGCGTTCATCTTCGGTTAATTTAGTGTAATCATCTATGTTTATACCTTGGACAAAAGCATTGGCATCGTAACTTGGATAACTTACCAAGGCTCTAATTTGCCCGGTGCGCGGATCTAAAGCAATGGCTGTTCCGCCGGGTGATCCAACTTCGGCGGTTTTTTGCGCAATCGTGTCATAAAAATTTTGTTGTAGTTCAGCGTCTATATTTAATACCAAGTTATCGCCAGGTACGGCGGCTTCTTCCGATAATACATCAATTTTTCTACCTTGCGCATCAATTTCAATTCGACGCTCGCCCCTCTTTCCGCGTAACTCAGTTTCATAGAATTGTTCAAGACCGGTTTTCCCAACCAAATCAGACAAGCTATAGACTGCATTATCATAACTGTCTAAATCAGTTGAACTTATTTTCCCAATATAGCCTAGTACATGAGCCAACGCTTCTGAATGTAAATACGAGCGGGTTGGTTGAGCTTGGATGTAGACACCTGACACATTGGCATATTGCGTAATTAAATTTAGTGCTTCGGAATAGGGAATAAAATCGCGCAATACTAAGGGTTGATAATATAAACGCTCACTATGTTCTGTGATAATACTTGTGATGTCAGTTTCACTTTGTTTAGTGGTGAGAGCTAATTGAGAAATTATTGCTTTATAGGCGTCACTTTTAATATCTGGTAATTCATTCGGCGAAACCGTTAAAACAAAATTTGGTTCATTTTTTACCAATGGGGCGCCGGAGCGATCATAAATCAAACCGCGAGCGGCGGGTAAATACTCTATATGCAAACGATTGATATTAGCTTGGGCTAAATATGAGTCGCCATGCATTATTTGTAAATAGAATGCTCGAGCAAAGATAATACTGCAACAGACTGCAATTATTATTGTTAACCAGCGTAGACGTTTCATAATCACTGCGCTGGACAAATACGTGTCAGAAACCTGGGCGGCAATTGGTGCTTTATCGAGCACTTGATCGCTGTAAAAGCGGGATAAGCCAGGGTCGCGAATGGATTTATCGTGCCAGGGATTAAATAAATTTGACATATTGACGGGTAAATAAACGTGCACCAATTGCTGTTAATCCGATCATACAACTTAGCCCAATCAACAAGGGCAGGACGGTTATAGCCGCAACGCTGTGCGTAAGAATAATGTCACTGTATTCACTTAAGGCCACACTACTAATCACTAAGACTTGAACTAAAGTTATACTAAGTGCTGCGATGGTTGCTACAGAGAGTAGTGAATGCTGTTTAAGCCAGGTGTCTTGCAATAAACCAATACAAATAACTAACAGTAAACTGGCTGCCGTGTATGTTCCAAAAACAAATGGACTGAATAAATCGATTAATAAGCCCTGCGCCAAACTAAACCAGAGGGCCAATGGCCAGCGTACAACAAATACCAATATACCAATAACTACAAAGGCCGAATTAAATGTTAAGGTTGTGGCTGGGGCGGGCCATAACCAACCGATTTGAATGGTGCTTGTTAGCCAAACCAGACTAACAAACAATATTAATTGGCGCTTCATAATTTAGGCGTAATAACCGAAACAATCGCATTATTGCCATAACGGGCCAATGGAGTAATCGTAGCAGATTTAAACACGTCACTCGGTTCGTCTGTTACGTTTTGAACAATTCCTAATATCAATCCGCTTGGAATCCAACGATCTTGGCCATTGGTTATGACAATTTGATCCGGGGCGATTGATTGTTCCTTGAGAATATAATTCATAATCAAGTTGGTACCAAATTGACCACTAACTATTCCAGAAGCGCCATTTTTTTCGTTTGCCACATTGCCCTGAATTTGACTAGTTTCATCCGTTGTAAGAGTTACTTCGGAGTAGCTTTCATGGACCACGCTAATTGTACCTAATAGTAAGCCGGTGCCGTACGTAACTGGATAACCGACCTTCATACCATGACTACTGCCACGATTAATTAATAAAAGTTGATTTAGTTCAACTTGTCCGACGCGCGAAATTATTTTAGCCGGAATAATGTCATAATTTTTTTCTTGAGCAAACGCTAATTGCTCTTTATATTCTTCGTATTGTGAAACCTGAATTTGTAAATCGTGATTAGAACGTACTTCCTTTGCTAATAGATCTTTCAGAGCAGTATTCTCTGCCAGTAACGCACTGTCACTTGTAGTGTAAAGTGGGCTGATGGTATCGAGCGTGGCGTAAAAAACATGAAATCCGGGCTGCACTACCACGCTTAACCACCGCTCGAGTGGATTAAGCCAACCAACCGCATAGACTATAATTGAACAGACAAAAATTCCCCCAGCTAATAAAATGGATTTGGCTTCGCGTCGGATAAAATTCATGAGCCACTACTCAAAACAATTGATTTTTTTAGATTATCAAGATCTTCCAGAATTAAACCGGTACCACGAACCACGGCTGTTAACGGATCGTCAATCACATGAACTGGTATATTCACCGCCTGAGCAATTCGTTCGTCTAGCCGCTTTAGTAAGGCTCCCCCGCCAGTAAACATAATACCGCGATCATAAATATCAGCGACTAATTCAGGTGGAGTGGTTTCGATCGTAGCACGGATATTTTCGATAAAACTATTGAGCGTCCGATCAATTGCTGCTCGAGCATGACGACTACTGACAACTAGTTCCTTTGGCAAGCCACTGATTAAATCACGCCCACGAACTTTCATTTCCAATTCTTCATCCAATGGTAAAGCTGATCCGACTTGAATTTTAATTGATTCCGCAGTGGGCTCTCCAATTAGGAGATTGAATTCGTCTCGGCAAAAATTAATAATATCTTGATTAAGGTCATCTCCGGCAGTTCTAATCGAGCGCCAATTTACCACGCCACCCAATGAAATTACAGCTATTTCTGTGGTACCACCGCCAATATCAATAATCATTGTTCCGGTGGATTCCTGGATTGGTAAACGTGCACCAATTGCCGCTGCCATTGGCTCTTCAACTAAAATAACTTCTTTGGCGCCGGCATTTTTTGCCGCATCTTCAACCGCTTTTCGCTCTACCTCCGTAACGCCTAATGGAATAGCAATAACCACGCGCGGTCTTGGCATTAACGAAAATGATTCACGATGAATTTTGTCAATAAAGTGTTTGAGCATTTTTTCCGTCACTTCAAAATCTGATACCACACCATTAATTAAAGGCCGGCTGGCTACAATGTGACCAGGAGTTTTGCCAATCATTAATTTTGCCGCTGTTCCCACCGCCAATATTTGATCCGTTAAAGTATTTACTGCCACCACCGAAGGTTCATTTATCACAATCCCGCGATCACGTACGTAAACTAAAGTATTGGCTGTACCTAAGTCAACACCAATATCACGCGAGGCTCGATCAAACCATTTTACTGCCATGATTTTTAATTATCTCTTTGAGAGTTAATAATTGAGTGGTAGTTTGCTCGCGCAATTTATACTCAATTTTATCCGCAGTTTTTTTGCTTGTAACAATCCGCTGACTAATGCCGATTAAATCTGCGTCTGCGAATTTACTACCAGCGGAAACTGCACGGTCATCGTACAGTACACTAATTCCGGCATTCTGTAAACCCTCGTAGATGAGATCTGCTTGAACACTATCTTTATGCAGATTGATAAGATGCATATCATAAGGACTTACGGCGGCTGGCCAACAGATACCAGCCGCATCATGCTGGACTTCAACTATTGTACCCATTACCCTACCTAGCCCCATGCCATAGCAGCCCATCAAGACCGGCTGGTTGTTACCTGCCTCATCTAAGTATCCTAATTTAAATGGATTTGAAAAACGAGTTCCGAGCTTAAAAATATTTCCAACTTCAATCGCTTTGGTTTCTTCGAATGACGACGTATTGCAACCCGGACAATTTGGTGTTTCGGCTTTGATTTCTCGATTTATTGCAAGCTGACAATTAGAGCACAGATAAATAATATCCTCACCGGCCGGAGTGACAGTTTGAAACTCATGCGAATATTTCGAAAAAACACCGCCGGATGCGTAAGTTAGATAGGTCTGTTTTCCAATGCCGACGGCGAAAAAAACCTTCCGGTAGGCTGTGATGACTGAATCATAATAAGTATCTAAATCAGTCTGACTCGCATGAAATGAATACATATCTTTCATAATAAACTCGCGACCACGTAACAAGCCAGATTTTGGCCGTAGCTCTTTACGAAATTTTACTTGAAATTGAAATACGGAACGTGGTAAATCTCGGTATGATTGAATGTATTTTCCAACGAGCGGTGTTACTACTTCTTCATGAGTTGGACCAAGTGTGTACTCATGCCCCCCTTCATCACGAATTGTATATAAGATGTCTTGCATAGTGTCCCAACGCCCGGTGATAAGCCATGGTTGTTTTGGTTGCAAGGCTGGCATGCTGATTTCTTGACTGGCCACGTTCTCCATTTCACGTCGAATGATGTTCTCAATTTTTTGCAGAACCCGCAGACCTAAAGGCAAAATAGTATAAACTCCCGCCATTAATTTATCAATGTACCCAGCCCGCAATAAAAGTTGGGCATTGATACTTGGTTCATCGGTTTGTTCGTGTTTGATGGTTTTGGTAAAGAGTAGTGACTGGCGCATATTAGAATAAATTCATTACATCTTTAACGGTAACTAACATAATCATCAATAACAAAGCTAGAAAACCGACATTATGAATAATGGCCTCAACTTTTTGGTTGACCGGTTTACGTTTTATTGCCTCGATCGCCAAAAAAGCTAAGCGGCCACCATCAAGCGCTGGAATTGGTAATAAATTAAAGACGGCTAAGTTAATTGAAAGCATTCCGGCAAACTGAATTACATAAACTAGCCCAAGTTGGGTGGCTTGATGCGTTAATGAAGCAATGCCCAAGGGACCGGCTACTTCTCCGATCATTGAATTCCCGCCAAATAGTTGGCCGATCATTTGTCCAAACGCTAGAATAATGGCAATAAACATTTGACCAGCTTGAAGAAAGCCGTAATGCAGTGCCGTTAAAACCGGCAGGCGCACAATCCCAGTATCGGCAAAATATGCGCCAATACCTTTTGTGCCTTGGTCATCAAGTGGTACAGGTGTTGTGGCAATTTGTAATTCGGTAGTGCCACGTTGAACCACTAATTGAGCAGCCGTCTCCGCGGGCAGGTCTTGAATGAGTGAACGCAATTGTTCAACTGAGGTAGTTGACTGGCCATCAATGGCTGAAATAGTATCGCCTATCCGCAAACCTGCCGTATAAGCAGCCGATGTTTCATCAAGACTAACCACTGTAACAGCTTGCCCAGAGATAATTGCATTGGCTGGCAAATTATCCATTACCACAGAACTGCGCGCACCAATCATTAGTACAATACTAAATAGCACGCCGGCCAAAACAACATTCATAGCAATACCGGCAAATATAATAATAAAACGTTGCCAGATGGATTTATCGGTAAAGCTGGTGCTGGTATGGCTTTCTAAACTAGCAGCCTGATCACCGCCTCGAATGCCCTCAATTTTTACAAAGCCGCCAACCGGAATCCAATTAAGTGAATAAAGCGTGCCTTTCACAGTCCGACCGATTAAACGCGGTGGGTAGCCAAAGCCAAATTCTTCAACTTTCACGCCAAAAAATTTAGCGAAAATAAAATGACCGAGCTCGTGAATAAAAACTAACGAACCGAAAATGGCAATAAAACTAATAATCGACAAAACAATCATATTTTCATAATGTCGGCTTCTTTTTCCTGGCCAATTTTGTCGACAGCCTTATTGGTGTCGTCGACTTGTTTTTGAATACTTTTTTGTTCAGCAAAAAAAGCATCTTCCGATAATTCTTTGGCTGCTTTTTTATTTTTTATTACTTGCATCATTTCTTCTCGTATTCGCTTAATTTGAACATGGGTATCTTCGCATTTATCCGAAACCAATTTAACCATACTGCGACGTTTTTCTTCGGTCAATGGTGGAAATGGCAGCTTAACAGTTGTACCATCAACCAATGGGTTGTAATCTCGGCCGCACGTTCGCAAAGCTCGCTCCACATCTTTTAAGATACTGGCGTCCCAGGGTTGAATAATTAGCAGTTGTGCGCCTTGACTGGTAATGGCAGCTAATTGTGCTAAAGCTGTACGTGTGCCGTAAGCTTCGACCATCACATCGTCTAATATCGCCGGGCTAACCCGTCCAACTTGTAAACTCGCTAGTTCTTTGCGCAAATGTTGAATGACGTCAGAAAATGTTTGTATCATATTTATTTGGATTTAATTAAACCACCTTTTTTCGCAACTTCCATGGTGCCGACATAAACCACATTCGGTGTTTGGTAGTCGATGATCATAGCGCTAATCGTACGATTTGATGGAAAATTTTCAATTATCTTCCAGGTTTTTCCGCCATCGGTTGATTTGTGGATAGAATTGCCGATTGAAAAATATAATTCTTGACTATTGCCCGGCGAAATACTGAAATTTTTGATGAGTTCATTTTGTTTATCATCTACGCCAACTAAGGTAATTATATCTGTCCAAGTGGCGCCATTGTCTGTACCGCGCATAATGCCACGACGTCCAACTGTATATAAAATCGTTGAATCATTCGGGTCGATGACAATATCTATTACTTTTTCGCCGTCATTAAAAGTTTCTTTAAAGGATTTGTCGAACATTTTTGTCCAACCACTATTCATCGCTTCAGCCAAAGCTGTCTGATCAAACTCTCCACCAGTAGTAGTTTTATATAAATCATATTCACTGGTTAAAGCATATATAACACGAGTATCGTGTTTGGCCATTACTAATTTACTAATACCATCTTCAATCTGGAGATGTAATTCCCAATTAATGCCATAATCATAGCTCTTTAATATTTCCCCACCAGCCGTTCCGGCATACAAACGACTGTGTTCAAAGCTATCTACGATCAATGAGTTAATAGTGGTACCCTTAACATCCTCATAAACCGTTTCCCACGTTAAGCCTTCATCAGTTGATTTCAATATGTATGAGTCTTTGGCAATATAAACGTTGCGTGGATCGACTGGATCAATAGCGATAGCATTAATATTTCCGGAATTAATAGTAGTTGATTGAGTCCACTGTTCGCCGCCAGTAGCGGTTAAATATAAACCATTTCCTTTAGAGCCTAAGTAGATAATATTTGCATCAGTTGGATAAAATTCTAAAGTCAAAACATTTAACTCACTGAGTGTCGTCGCCTTACGACCAACTTGCGAAACAAATACCTTTTGTTCCCAATTTTCACCCGAATCTAAAGAGCGGTAGACTCCTCCGTCTTTAGGTGCACCACAACTTATGCCAGTAATCAACAGTGTACCAAGTAGTAGATTAAGTGCAATGATTCGTGACGACTTTCCTATCATAATGGTGCTATATAACTAGTAAAAAGTTGGATAAAACTAATTTTTTTTGAATAGGAGTTGTGCTTTGGCGCTTCCAGATTACTTGGATTTGACTGAGGGCATAGATAGTTTGCGCTAATGAATGCTTGTTTGCGATTTCTTCCAGTTCTGATGTATATTGCGCTAATAATACTTTACTGACGTTTTCGTTTTGAATTTGTAAAATATCTCGTAAAAGTATACTGGCGCTGCGGAGAATATTCAGTAAAGATGCTTGACCAGATTTTTCATTGACGAGCCAAGGTTGAGCTAATTGTATGCGCTGACTGTATGACGTTGCCGCTAAAATTTCCAACCAATTTTTAATATCCTTTAACCAGGCGGCTGCTAGCTTGGGTTGTTGTTGAAACAATTTAATTCTTCCTGGTAAACCTTGAGTTATGGCAATCGTTGCGAGTGAAACTTCTGACCAACTTGCTAATACATCTGCCGGTGCCGCCAAAGAAAAATTTAAGACCAAACAACGTGACCGAATTGTGGTCAAAATAATATCAGGAGATGATGACAATAAGAAGATATATAATCCAGCGGTAGGCTCTTCGAGTAGTTTTAATAACGCATTACTTCCCGTAGGATGTAGTTGATCAGCGTTCTCGATAACTAATACTCGTGGCCCCGGATAAAGCGTGGTGTGCGAACTATTACCCCTAATTTCAAGAATACTATCAACCCGAATCGCTTTGTCAGCTGCATCTACCCACCTTAAATTTGGATAGTGTTCATCCTGCAAGGCTTTGCAAACAGAACAACTTTGACATGGTTTGTCTGCGTGGCTTGGCCGCTGACATGACAGCGCAAAGATATAATTGATAAGGAACGTTGATTTACCAATATGTTTCGGCCCAAGCCAAAGCTGGGCATTTGCGACTGTACCATTTTTTATGGTTTTCTGCAAGTACCGCTGGATAGGTTGATTGCCGACAAGTTTACTACAGTATTCCATGAGATTAGTCTAATTGAGCTTTGAGTACTTGCCAAGTCTCGTCAGCACAACGTTTCCATGAAAATTGACTAGCGCGTTGTTGACCAGCTGCTATATATTGAGCACGCTCAGTATTTGAGAGTTTAGAAATATTTTGTAAGGCTGAACAAATTGCTCGGGGTGATTGT
This sequence comes from uncultured Gammaproteobacteria bacterium, assembly GCA_964474735.1. Classification (GTDB taxonomy): domain Bacteria; phylum Patescibacteriota; class Patescibacteriia; order UBA9570; family UBA9570; genus UBA9570. The sequence goes on from CAYYTZ010000002.1 coordinate 18,063, forward strand.
TGGTTAAAATACACACAGGCATTTCCACCAACTTCACGCAAAGGTGCGATATCAGAACAAGCTACAACCACACCGGCTGACATGGCTTCTAAAATTGGAATTCCAAAGCCTTCATAATTTGTCGGAAAAACAAAGGCGATGGCACGTTTCCAATATTGGGCAAGCTCGGTTTGCAACACATAGCCAGGTAATATTATCTTATTGGTCAATTTTAGTTCAGAAATTTTTTGCATTATTTCGGCTTGACCGAAACCAAATTGCCCAATTAAACAAAGTTTATTTTGAGTAGAATTTGTTGTTATAAACTGGGCGTAAGCCTCGAGTAAATTGAGAATATTTTTTTTATGTTCTATTCTTCCGATATATAGGAACAAATCTCGCTCCGGCGCTGGTGCCGTTGCGTCTTTTTCTGCTGCTGGCTTATTATAGCCATTATAGATTACCGCAACCCGTTCGTTCGGAACAGAATAAAAGTGTTGCAATTCCGTTTTAGTGAACTGCGAGATTGCAATAATTTTTGCCGCTTTTTTTACGGCGAAACGCATCGACCAACGGTGATAATCTAACTCACTGGTGCCATATTTTCCAAATGTTAAAAGTCGGATAATAATATTCATTATTCTTCCGCCAATGTAAGTATTGGCGTATAACTGTGGTTCGCGTTCAAAACCCAAATCATGAGCAACGTAAACAGTTTGCTGCGGATGAATTAATGGTATGGTGTGCGCCGGAATAAATAAAAGATCCGGTCGGCGACTTTTACGTAGCATGGCGAGGGATAAACGTAATTGCGTCCACAGTAAGCGTGGCGGCCAACGCAAAACACGTACTTGCCAATGCTCAGCCAACGTCCGCAAATCCTCTACTAGCGGGGCTTTAACATAAATTGTAACTTGGTATTGATCTAAGGGGATGAGCCTAACCAGTTCTTGTAGTAGATGGAAACAGTACCATTCCGTGCCAGTACGCTGACGAACATTGGCTCGTGAAGCATCAATACCAAGCGTTTTCATTTGGCCGACAATATTGAGCGCTTGTATGATTCTAGGTTCTCTAAAGCAATACCAGTTCCATTAACCACATTTTGCAATGGATCATCGGCGACATAGGCCGGTACACTAATTGCTCGGGCTAATAATTCATCCAAGTTACGCAATAAACCAGTGCCACCGGAAATTACCATACCTTTATCAATAACATCAGCTGAAAGCTCTGGCGGGGTCGCTTGTAAAACAGTTTTTACCGCTTGAACAATCCCCTGCAATTCATCTTGAATAGCTTCAGTTACATCATCGGAGCTGACGGTGGCAGTACGCGGCAGGCCAGTAATCATATCACGTCCACGAACGTCCATTGATAATTTTTCAATCAACGGTAAAGCTGAACCGATTTTAATTTTTAATTCTTCGGCACTTCTTTCGCCAATCGCCAAATTGTATTTTTTTCGAACATACTCTTGAATCGCTGCATCAAATCTGGTTCCACCAATGCGCACTGAAGTATTTGCCACAATTCCTCCCAAGGAGATAACGGCAATTTCACTGGTGCCGCCACCAATTTCAATAATCATATGTCCGGACGCCGAACCAATTGGTATGCCCGCGCCAATCGCTGAAGCAATTGGTTGTTTAATAATAAAGGCCGCTTTCGCCCCAGCTTGCAGCGTAGCATCAATAACCGCTCGCCGTTCAGTTGATGTAATGCCAGCCGGAACTGCAATCATAACCTCTGGACTAATGAACCTAACCCCGCCCAGCGCTTTATTGATAAAATAACGCAACATACTCTCGGTGGTTTTATAATCCGCAATCACGCCTTCTTTTAAAGGTCGCTTGGCTACTATCGTGTCTGGTGTGCGGCCAAGCATTTCGCGAGCTTCACTGCCAACCGCTAAAACTTTATGATCATGCAGACTAACTGCCACTACCGACGGCTCATTAATCGCAATACCACGTTTTGGCACATAAACCAACGTATTAACAGTTCCTAAATCTATTCCAATTTTTTTAACAAACATGTTTAAAAGTGTAGTTCTAGCTGATAATCCGTCGTCAAAGGCTGGGAAAATTGCACTTTAGTATTGTCTATTTTTTCGGCGGCGTCAAGTGGCGCTAGTTCCTTAATTTTTTCTGGCATAGTAATATCACCGTGCAAAGTTACATTATCTGTACCCGATTGTTTTTGAAAATATAGGCTATAACCACTTTCGGAAATTTGATTGGCTAAGTTACGGGGCAAACGGTAGCGTAAATGAATCGTTTCTTCCGTTTGCGGCTCGACAGAAATAAATCCAGCAAAAACGGCTTTATCAACATCGGCATCATACGATACTTCGGCCGTGGCAGCTTCTCCACCCAGGTAACGATCGTTTGTTAAAAAACCATCACTACTAATTAGCTCGCTATCAGCCGGCACATAAATACGGGTATAGGTGCGATAACGGGTCGTGAAAAAATCAAATTGTCCATCATTTTTATAACGCAACGTCATATCAACAATTAAATCATTATTTTCTGGAGTAATAGTATAATCTATTTGCTTTGTCATCACCCGATCAGTTTTAAGCGCAGCTAAATTTGTATCAACCACCATAGCAAAATCGCCATTACCACTGTGCATTGATCCGTCCCAGCTGATTTGGCTCATCAAAGCTTGCACGTTGCTGTTCTTTGAATAAATTAAAATATGCTTCTCTTCTAAATTATCCAAAAAAACTTTAACTAAATCCGGCCAGTTGGCTTTTGGCGTATCCATAATTCGTTCCATTATCTGGTTGGCTAATTTGCCAATCACCGCTTTTCGATCGGAATCACTCACCCCTTCTTTTCGAAAGGCTACTTCAACTTCATATTGTAGTTTTTCAGTTAAATTTTCAGCGTTATACTCATCGCCATCAATGGTAATTGGTCCGGTAATGGTTAATAAATCATGAATAACATTAGGTGTTACGGAAATTACTCCATCAATGTTTTCGACCGGACCATTTTCCTGATGATAGAATTCAATCGCTTTTTCGCCACTGATGGCAAAATCCGGATGCCAGTTTGAATCGCGCATGAACCACTGCGTTGTTCCCATGAACCTTTGTAGTGGTTCAGGTGGGGTTATGTTTAGGGTTTTCTTTACTGGGTTGTCTAGATTATAGATATTATTGGTCGTGAATTCCTTAATATCGCCATCTTGTAGCTGTAAAATTCCGTAAGTACCGATAAATCCTCCAGTCGGTCGTAATTCTGTATTATTTTGCAACAAGAACAAATATGTTTGGGCGTCTGGCGTACCCAAAATAATCGGTGCTATCTTCAAAAACGGAATTCCTTTTTGTACAGCGGCATGTAGTTGCGGTAGATTATCATTAACTAATGTCACGACGGTTTGAACAGGTCCAATTAAACCGCTTTTTGGCATGGTATCTAAGGCTGTTACTGCATCCGTCAATTCAGTTTGAGCTGCATCCAAAGAAGCCGGAGAATTACTAATGGCTTCTAGTAAAGTTCTGCGTTGTTTTGATGTTATGGCACTGACTGTAGCGCTATCATCATTTAGTGTAGTTGGTAACGCTTCGGCAATTGGCAAAATATCAATGCCAGCGCCGGTAACATGGATGCCGACCTTAATTAAATTATCCACTACAACAAAATGTTTATGGACATACGGTAGCCATTTAATGATGAATAAACCACTTGAAGCGCTTTGAGCAGTTTGCAAATAATTTTGGGCAGACTGTAAATGTTCTTTGGTCTGAACGAATTGTTGTTTTTCGAATGATGATGCGGCGAATTCAAGTTCAGCTTTTGTGCCCTGGGCGGCAGTGTACAAACGCTTGGCTTGTAAGGTTGAATACGCACCAAACACTATTATTATGCTCAGGCCGATAACTAACGGTTTTAGCCAGCGCCGTTTTTTGCGCTGAATAACTGAACTATTACTAACCGGTTTAGTAGCTGGCTGTTTCGATTGGGCCTTTTTTGCGCTAGGTAATTCAGCAGCAACTGCACTCGTTTTGGCCGGTGTAGTATTTTTTTTGGTCGGCTTGCGAACAGACTTCGGTTTGGTAGGAATTGTAATATCAGGAATGAGTGGCATATTGGCGTTTTGCTATTGTCCTATATTTAAGCCAATCTTTCAAGTGCACTCTGGTTGTATAGTTAAATAAGCTACCTAAACCACCCCAAATCGAGCCTTGAGCCGATTGGCGGCGATGATAATGTACAATATTAACATCAGGATAAAACATAATTTTATAACCATGAAAACGAATACGATCGCATAATTCAAAATCGGCAAAATACAAAAAGAAGGCTTCATTAAGAGCGCCAATTTTATCTAAGACCGATTTTCTGGCAACTAACACGGCGCCCAGAACCCACTCAACTTCTTGTAAGATATTATGATTAAAATCAGTCATTAAATGACGACTTAAATCGCGCTTGGCGGCTGGTAATCTTCCTAGTGGTGTGCGCCGATATATTGGTGTTAATATGCTGTACGGCCGAAAGCATGAATTTTGCACCGAACCATCACCATTTAATAATTTTGGCCCCAGCATAGCTACTTGGGGATTTTTATCTAAATACTTGACCATTTCACTAAAATCAGCGGGATTAAAGAAAATAATATCAGAATTCATTATAATAATATATTCACCTTTGGCTGCACTAATACCTAGATTATTTCCTTTGGCATGTCCAGTGTTCGTTGGGCTGATAATCAACTTTATGGCCGGATAAAGTTCTTGCATCATTTCAACGCTGCCGTCATGCGAAGCATTATCGACGACAATAATTTCATACGGTACGGTTATTTTCAATTCTAATAAATTCTTTACTACCAAACGCAGTAAATGCTTAGTTTTATAATTTAGAATAATGAAAGATATCTTATAGACTGGCATAGTAACGACGTTTGCACCACATACGCGGAATGCCGCGTAAACACTGTGGAAGGATAGCTAGGGTTGACCATTCACGCACAAAAACAAATGCCAGTTTAGCACATTCATACGGAATCAGCCAAATGCCATTGATAAACAAATCTTTTAGCGACAGATTCTTAATTAAGGTCCACCAATGATTGCGAAAAGAATAAGCGCGAATGATATTGCGGGTGCGCCCACGCTGTTCGAGCGAATTTTTCTGCATAGTTCTAGCGTGATAAGCTATAGCGGTCGGTTCATAATATACCTCATACCCAAGGCGTTGTAGTCGCCAACTTATATCAACATCTTCTTTATAGGCAACATAATCATCATCAAAATATTCATTTTGATAACGCGCCCGCTCCAAGGCCGAACGGCGTAACAGCATGGCCGCTCCAGTAATACCAAAGATAGCCTCACTGGTATTATATTGCCCTTGATCCGCTAAATTTTCTCCGCGGTTCACTACTTTGCCGGAGCGCCGTCGTTGTAAACCGGCACTGTCAAATATTTGCGCCGGCTGACCATCTATTAATTTGAGCACTTTTGGGCCAACCATTGCACACTGTGGCTTGCGCTCAAAAACAGCAACCAAGCGAGCAATACAATTGCTATCTAAAACCACATCGTCGTTACAAATATATACATAATCTCCATGACTGGCGGCAATACCAATATTATTACCTTTAGCAAACCAATAATTTTCGGGATTTACTATCAGTTGATCGACTGACCGAATTGTTTGGCCGCGTAAATATGAAACAGTTTCATCGCGTGACGCATTATCAACCACGATTAATTCAATTGCTGGGTAAGTTTGTTTTTGAATGGATTGCAAAAGCGCTTCCAGATGACGTCTACTATTATACGTCAGAATAATTAGACTAACGATTTTTTGCATATATATCACTTACGACGCAGGCTAAAATTAACCATCCCAGTCCGAGTGGATGATTTAAGTATGGCGTCAATACATGAATTATCATTACTGCAACAGTACCAAACCCCATGCTATACAATGCCATTTCAGCAAAAGTATCCTCGGTAATTTGTTTAGCTTGACTGACAGTTCTAATAACAATAATACACAAAAGCAGCAGATACGTTACTAGTCCAATTAAGCCTAATTTTAGCCAAAGATCAAGGTATCCCCACTCAAAAGCAAAGGTGGTATATAAGCCATTCGGATTAGCTGCTAAGGCCCGCAAATCTTTTGTCGCATACGTTACAGTTGTGCCAAACCCCATACCGGTGAATGGATGTTCAAGATTTTTTTGTAATAAGGGTTTCAATAACGCCAGGCGTGATCCACCACCCACATCGTTAAGTGGATTGTCGGTTCGGTCAGTCAATAAACTAGACGCGGACACGCCAGAGCCAGCGCCGCCAATTGGAATATTCACCACCGCCAGAATTAAACCATAGGCTAAAATAAAACCAAGACCGGTACTAAGAATTGCCAACCATACATGTTTTCTGTGCTGCACAGATATTATCCATTGATAACCCCAAAGAGCACCAAGAATAACAATTGTTGCCAGCCAAAAACTTCTTGAATAACTCAAAAATAATAATAACACTGCAATGGCGGCGGTTAAGGCAGACCATAACTGCCAGCGTTTCATTAAATGTATTTCCGCTAGCAATAAACAAAATACAACGTATAAATGACTTTGAAAAAATACTCGATAAAATCCGTTCGACTGCTGAGTTATCTCTCCAATGCGAAAGTCCCTAATCCAGCGATAAATGTCGGTTAGATAGTATTGAAATAAGTTTGGATGAGAAAAAACAAATACTATGAAAAGCGTTTGTACGGCCAACACCGTTACGCCGGCAAATAATATTGTTATGAGTTGTTTTAGCTGTTCGCGTTCGCGCAAGCCTTGAGTAATGGGGAAAAGTAATCCTATAAACAAATATCCATTAACATCATAAAAAATATTACTCGGAGAATTACCATAAATGATGGCTATACCAACACCAATAATAATCCAACAGACTAGGGCGACAAACCATTTCCAGTAAAAAGACTTTAGTAACTCAATTTTTCGTCGTCGTAATACGTCAAATACTGCCGCAAGAAATAGTATTAAAAAAAGCCCAAGACGCAACGATATAGTGAATCCGCTTAGGGCTGCCGCTAATATGTAACCTTGCGATCCAACGACTAATTCTGCAAAAACCGCGTATATACCATAATGCAGTCGATAACAGCTGATAATTAATACGACTAGCCAAGTAGCATAGGTTAACCAAGGACGACAATTTGGCCAGCTGTAACTTAACCAGGAAACAAACTCAACGGCTGTCAGGAGGCCGACCCAAACGAAAAATATTTTTAATTTAAACCAAGCTGGAAACATAAGCTAAAGCCAAACTGGCAGGTTGCAAGGCACTGATCCATAACCAAGCAAACCAAGAATGATTTTTTTGGAAATAATATCGCAAGCTTTTATTAAACATCAGTTGGGCTTTTGGTTTTCTGACTTGTTTAAAACTTTGACCTTTTACATGTAAACAACTAACCAGCGGGGTATAAAGAATCGAGTAGCCGCGTTGGCGTAAAGTTTTTTGCATATCAACTTCCTCAAACCAAACGAAATATTTTTCATCAAAGCCGCCAATCGCTTTAATTGGTTGTGTGCGCGCCCACATAAATGCCCCCATAACCTGATCCACTGATTGTTCGCGTGTATAATCAAAATCTTTACAGACATACTTTTGTATCAAATTTGGCCAGAGATGGTGTAGTTTTAGAAGAATGATCGACTGATCCCAAAGTGTAGGGAACGATCTAACTGACTCTTGAATAGAGCCGTCCGGATTGGTTAATTGACAGCCCAGCATGGCAACCGTTTGTGGTAGTTCAGACATTTTTTGGTATAGTGTCTCGAAAATATTAGAAAATATTTCCGTGTCGTCATTTAAAAATAAAATATACTCCCCTCTCGCCAAATGCAAAGCTTGATTATTAGCAGCCCCGAACCCTTTATTTACGCTATTGCGAATTAAATGTACCTGCGGAAATTCAGTTGCTACCATATCAGCCGAACCGTCATGTGAGGCGTTATCCACCACAAACACTTCAAACTCCAGCTCTGTAGTATATTGGTATACAGACGTTAAACAGCGCTGCAATAACGCTTTTACGTTCCATGACACGATAATAATTGATAACTGCATGAATGGAACTATAGCAAATGGTTAGCGCTCAAGCAACGCCTGAAGTTGCTTGGCTTTGTTGGGCCAGGTTTGCTTTTCTGACCATTGCTTAGCAGCGCTACCTAGCTGATTAATAAGCTGAGGTTGATCACAAAATTTTGTTATTGCTTCAAGCAAAGCCTGTGGATTATTTGCATCAACTAACCAACCGGTTGTTTGATGCTGAATCACATCGCTCACCCCACCACTACGCGTACCAATTGCCGGTTTCCCAAAACTGTTCGCTTCGACAACTACTGTGCCATATCCCTCAAAATCACCATCCGGTAGCTGTTGGGCGGGTAAAATAAAAAAACTGCACTGCATATATAGTCGCGCCACAAACTCGTCCGTCACCAGGCCAAGTAAATGTACTCGCGACTGTAATTGATTTTGCACAATCAGCGCTTCAAGTTCTGCGTGCTCAGGTCCTTCCCCAGCAATATAATAATGCCAATTTTTATATTGACTAGACAAGCTGGCAAAGGCTGTTATAGCATCGGCAAAACCCTTGCGTTTAACCAGACGGCCGACCGATAGCATGAATGGCGCACGCAAATCTGTTGAAGCACCGTTGGTAGCTGATAAAAAATGTTCCGGTAAAATATGTGGAGCCGGCGGAATTATTGCGATTTTAACTTTACAGTCGGGATAATAATCAAGTATACGCGCAGCACTAAATTGCGAAACCGTCACAATCGTCTCGGCGCCCTGTAAAATTTTGCGTCCCAACCAACGTTTTCTGGCATAACGCATTGGAACAGTGATGTCCATACCATGTATGTATACAATATATGGTGTGCCAAAGATTAAATGCCAAAGCCAGACCACCGTACCAACTGGCAAAATTTGCCCAACGATAATTTTGCGAATCGGCTCACGTTTTTGTCTGCGCCATAAGGCAATAAATATTTTCAACCATGGCTTTGTCAACTTACCGGTATTATTATGAATTACTTCAATACTCTGTGCCGCATCAGCTAAAACAATATTAGCATAATAATTTGCCACTCCCCCAACTTGTGGTGGATATTCTAGTGTTACCAATACGTATGGCTTAGCCATCAGTAGATCGTTAAACTATTTTTTTACGCACAATTTGTAATAAATGTGCAATATCTTGCCAGCGTAACGCCCGCAACAATACGAGCATAATTCCATAAACCACTACTGCGATAGCTGCAATAATCAAAAAACCAATTGTCGTACTAGGTGCCCAGCTGGCCGCTAACCAAATTATTATACCCATAGTTGCAGCTGACCCCAAAATAGCTAGGCTACGTTTCATCAACAGCGCAATATTAAAATGGATTTCATGATAAACCCGTGGAAATCCGAGAGTAACTAAAACAACTGCCGTGATGACTGCGGCGATCGTTGCGCCAATGTAGGTGTAGCTAGGAATTAAAAAGAAATTAAGTACAATATTTACGACTAAGGCAATCGCCATATTTATAGTATTTAAAAGCTGATGATTCGTGGCATTTAATAAATTTCCAATTGGATAATTAGCAAATAAAAATATTAGACCAACCATGAATATTTGCAAGGCAATGGTGGCGGCCGGAAATGTTGGATAGACCAAGGCAATAATCCGGGGCGCCGTAATGGCGGCACCAACTGCTATCGGTGCGCTCAGCATAAGAATATAGATAAAAAACTGTTCAAAGATGGAGCGCAGGTCTTCTTTTGATTCCGCAAACGCTCGGCTCATACTGGGAAAGAAGGCCGTTGCAAAAGCACCGGGAATTACTGTCAGAGTAACGGTTAATTTAAGAGCAATGCCATACCAGGCCACATAGCGCTCACCAGACAAATACTGCAACATTACAGTGTCAATAGATCCATTTAACTTAAAAAAAATGTCAGCTAGGGCGAAGGGTGCTGCTATCAGTAGCAATTTCTTAACTTGATCCCAGCGCCAATACCATCCTAGTTTTATTTCTGCCCGCTTGTACATAACTACCAACGCAAAGAGCATATAAAAAATGCTCGCAATAATGATAGCCATAATCAAACCACCGGCTTTATACCCTAGTCCAAAAAAAGCTATACCAAAACCAACTACCAGAACCTGATAAATAAATTGACCGACCGCTTCGTATTGCATCGCCTGACGCGCGCGTAAAACTGCTAAAAATATTGAGCGAAATGTATCAAAGACAATCACAATACTCGCTAAATATACTAACAGCGAAGTAGACGGAGGCAGCTCCCGGACTTGCTGCAAAATATAATAAACGGCAAACAATACCACTAAACTCATGACCGTTAGTACTATTTTTAGGCTCAGAGCTAAATTGAATTGCTCTTGTAATGTTTCTTTATATTTTGCTCCTTCTCGTGTTAAAACGGGAATTAAGCCAAAATTCATGATAATAACAAAAATGCTAGTATACGTTAACGCGTATAAATAGCTGCCTAGCAATTCTTCACCTAATTGATTTGCCACGTAAGCAAACCACCAAAACGCTAATAGCTTTTGCAGCAAAGATGATACTGTAAGGTAGGTTGTATTTTTTGCAACTAACGCTTTGACCATTGCGGCGCTCGACGAGCACGCTTTAAGCCTGGCTTCTTCCGTTCTTTCTTACGGGGATCGCGCGTCATATAACCGGCTGCGCGAAAGGCCGTTTTCAATTCTGCATCAACATTCAATAAGACACGAGTAATACCAAGACGCATACTTAAAGCTTGCGATTCTTTTCCGCCACCACGGACTTTTGCAGTGATACTGGCGTCTTTTAAGCCATTAGCTAAAACAATTGGTCCGTTAACAATTTTTTGTAAAGCTAAAGTTGGAAAATATTTTTCCATTGGCTTATCGTTTACAGTAATTTCTCCCTGTCCTTTTTTGTGATAACGCACACGAGCCACGGCGGTTTTTCGACGACCGACGGCAAAAAAATACGTGCGTTTGAGTTTCGAATCGGACATTATTTTATGGTTAAACGTTTAAGCATTGCGCGACGCAACGAATTTTTTGGTAACATATTATAAACTGCTTTACGCAGTAATTCTGCCGGAGTGTAATCTGTGGCCATTGAACTTTTTAGACCACCCGGATGTTGAGTATGACGTAAAAATTCGGTTTTAGTGGCTTTTTTTGGATCAACTTTCATCGCCGCAATATTAATTACTTCAACAATAGCACCCTCGTCATTATATGGCTTATAGCTGGTTTTATCTTTACCCATTAATAATTCCGCAATCCCGGTTGCTACCCGTCCGCGCGTTTTATTAGCTGCATCGATTTGACGAATTTCTCTTTTCATATAATTATTTCACAAATTCAATTACACCCATATCTGCGCCATCGCCACGTCGAGCAGAAACTTTGGTAATTCTAGTATAGCCGCCGGAACGCTTGGCAAAACTTGGAGCAATTTCTTTCATTAACTTTTTTACGGCAACCGGATTATTCAATTCGGCTTGCACAAAACGTTCAGCCGCTGGTGTGCCAGTTTTTGCTTTAGTGATCAAATGTTCAATCTTCGGTCGCATCGCTTTAGCTTTAGCGATAGTAGTGCGAATTTTCCCAACTGTAATTAAATTAATTTCGAGTTGACGAAATAAAGCTTTGCGCCCACCACGATTACGATCTAACTTTTTAACGACTTTACCGTGACGCATACTACTTAGGCTTCGGAAACTTCCGAAAATGAATTACCAATTAAAGCAAAGTGATCGACTAAAATTGAGCTAGCTTGTTTAACTGCATCTTCTGGAGATAAAGTACCATCAGTTGTAACGTCAAGCAATAATTTATCGTAGTTAGTCATTTGTTCAACTCGAACATGTTCCATTTTAAAATTGACATTACGAACTGGAGTATAAACCGCATCGAGAGCCATAAAACCAACATCTAATTTTTCATTTTCACGTGCTTCCACCGGAATATAGCCACGACCTTTTTGCACAATTGCGGTAATTTCCATTTTAGCAGCCGCATCAGTTAAGGTGGCAATGTGACAATCAGTACTAATTACTTCAACATCGCTATTTTTACCAAAATCCTTGGCACTAACTTTCTTCTTACCATTAACAGTTAAAGTAATTTGTACCGCTTCATCGGAATATACTTTTAAGCGAACTTTTTTCAGGTTTAATAAAATATCAACAACATCTTCTTTAACGTGTTCGATAGTGCTAAATTCATGATCAACACCTTTTATACGCACCGCTGTAATAGCCGCACCCGGTAACGACGAGAGTAAAACTCGACGCAACGCATTGCCCAAAGTTGTACCGTAGCCAGGATAACATGGCGAAATGGTAAACATTGAGCGGTTCTCCTCGAGCTGCTGTGATTGAATTTGATGTGGTAATTGAATCTCCATAGCTGTGAGTTTGATTTATTAACGAGAATAATATTCAACGATCATATTGACGGCAATGCTCTTTTCAGCATCTTGAGCCGTCGGTAACGCCAAAACCTGAGCCGTGTGACGAGTTTTATCGACTTGCAACCAGTGCGGAGCTTCGTGCATCTTCAATTGCGTATTAATTTGTTCAATATATTTTGATTTGCTCAAAGCTGGTTTCAAACTAATTACATCACTAGCCTTAACTTGAGCTGACGGCACATTACATTTTTTTCCGTTAACTAAAACATGACCATGAGTTACCAGTTGACGAGCTTGACGACGTGTTTGTGCAAAGCCAGCGCGGTAAGCCACATTATCTAAACGAGTTTCCAACAACTGCATAAGATATTCCGAAGTGTTACCAACTTTTTTACTGGCTTTCAAATAATAATTACGGAATTGTTTTTCTAAAATGCCATAAAGCGCTTTAGCTTTCTGTTTCTCTCGTAACTGGGTACCGAATTCAGTTAAACGCGGCTTACGCTTTAAACCATGTTGGCCAGGTGCATAACTTCGTCGAACCAAGGCGCATTTGGCAGTACCACAAACACTTTCGCCTAAACGACGACAGATTTTACATTTTGCTTTTAAATTTCGAGCCATAGTTTATTCGTTAAACACGACGTGGTTTTTTAGGACGGCAACCATTATGCGGAATTGGTGTGATATCTCTAATTTCTGTAATGGTTAAACCAGCTGAGGTTATGGCGCGCAAAGCACCATCGCGGCCGCTGCCGATACCTTTAATTAATACACTAACTTCTTTTAAACCAGTTTCTTTGAGCTTTTCTACAGTTTCACGCAAAACTACACCAGCAGCATATGGAGTAGATTTTTTTGGACCTTTAAACCCGTATTGACCGGCACTACCCTGAGCTAATGAGTTACCATTTGGATCAGTAACAGTAATAATTGTATTATTGTAAGAAGAAAAAATATGGATCTGTCCTTTGGGGACTAATCGCTTCTTTTTCTTTTTTTTCTTTACGACGGTTTCGGCCATAGAATATAATTATGTCTTTTGAGCAGAGACTTTACGACCCGAACCCATTGTGTGACGTTTATTGCCACGCACGGTTCGAGAATTAGTTTTAGTAGATTGACCACGGACCGGTAAACGTTTCATGTGGCGAATGCCTCGATACGAATTAATTTCTTTCAGACGTTTAATATTTGAGAAAATTTCACGACGTAAATCACCTTCTATTTTAATGCCCATTTTATCAATAATGGTTTTAATAGAATTCACTTCAGCTTCGGTCAGATCTTTGGCTCGAACATCCGGACTAATTTTTGCTTCCTTAAGAATTTTCTTTGATAACGACAAACCTACGCCAAATAAATACATCAAAGCAATTTCAATGCGTTTATCGTTTGGGAGAGTAACACCGGCGATACGAGCTGACATATATTATCCTTGGCGTTGTTTATGTTTAGCAATTTTACAAATAACGCGAACGCGTCCTTTGCGACGAATAACTTTGCAGGCTTTGCAGATAGATTTTACTGACGCTCTTACTTTCATGTTTAGTGACGATAGACGATTCTGCCTTTAGTTAAATCGTACGGGGTCATTTCTATAGTAACTTTGTCGCCTGGTAATACACGGATGCGATGCATGCGCATTTTTCCAGACATAATGCCTAAAATCAGTGGCCCACCATCAAGTTGCACCCGAAACATTGCATTCGGCAATAATTCGAGCACTTCACCCTGCATCTCAATAAAGCCTTTCTTA
>CAYYTZ010000003.1:0-29519 GCA_964474735.1 uncultured Gammaproteobacteria bacterium
TGGCTGGGTTGATCTTGGTATAAGTAGCTCCGGCTGCAGCGCCAACCTTGGCCGAAACCGCTTGATTATTGATCCAATGAGTAACAAGTTTTGGGTAAGACATAACAGGACTCTAGCACACTGTTTAGCCCCAGACAATATAGGAAAAAAGTCGTAAATGAAGAAGACCCTTGGCTCACTTGTTCGTGTTGGGCACGTGCAGGGGAACACTTCAGGTCTTGCTTCCTTGTTTTAGGTTATGTACGAGTCACGCCAGCGCGATGAGGATCGCGCCAGTAACCATGATGACTCCGCCGGCGATGCGCGAGCGGAAGTTGGCGCGTTCCCCGAGGAACAAATACGTAATAAATGAATATTCAAAATAACCTCGTACTACCAAGCTGTAAACCCACCATCAACTTGTAAATTAAGTGCGGTTACATAAACCGAGGCATCACTAGCTAAAAACACCAATGGACCAACTAAATCGGCTTGTTCACCCAAGCGCCCTAACGGTACCCGACTACTAAATTTCTTTTTGAATTCTGGGTCTTGGCCACCTTCAATTCCACCGGGTGATAACACATTCACGCGAATACCGTTTGGTCCCCAATGGGCGGCAAAATATCTAGTCAGTTGTACGAGCGCAGCTTTGGAGGCTGCATAAGCTGGTGGTTTAATAAACGGTGGATCCATTTCAATATGATCGTACATTTTTACATCAGGCGAAACGGAAGCATACAACGAACCAATATTAATTATCGACCCGGCGTGCTTGGCTAACATATCTGGACCAAAAACTTGCGAACATAAAAAGGCGCCGGCCACATTAACTTCTACCACGCGCGTAAATTGTTCATATGGAATATCTTGCAGCAGGAAACTTGAAGTTTTACTGGGTGGTTGATCTATCCCGGCATTATTCACCAATATATCTACTTCGCCAAAACTGGCATGAATTTGTTCCCGGGCTGCCTCTAATTGATCACGTTTAGTTACATCACCGACAAAAGTTTTTAACTTATCTTCGCCGAATTGTTTAGCAAGAACAGAATAACTCTCTGATGGCTTGGCTCCAGCTAAATCTAGCGCGGCCACTTTAGCGCCGGCTTCTAACAAGGCGCGACACCAAGTTGGTCCAAGTTTACCTAAAGCGCCGGTTACCACGGCAACTTTTCCGGTTAGATCAAAAGTGTTTATTGTTTTCATATTTATTACACTATAATCATTGTCTTCTTACTAACGGGTTTACCAATATATTTCCCATTAACTTTTACTCCATACCGAGGAGCTTTGTAAATTTCCGCAATATTTTTTTTCACAAAATGGTGGGCCAAATCATTGCGGACAAAAAAAGCATTTACTCCCCGATTGTCACAACCTATTAAAGTATATTGTTTGGCTTCTCCTAATTTTTTATACGCTAGTAAGCTAGCACCAAAATAATTTGTGCTATCCCAAACTCCATTTGGATCGTATTCGACAGCTTTACTTTCGGTTGGTGGAAAAGCGGCATTATATTCTACAATCACAACCCTCGGCGAGTAATGTTCAATTGCCTTCCACACCCAATAGGTATTGTAATCAATGTCAACTGACAACAAATCAAACTCAGTTGGCGCGTTATATTTCTTTAGCAAGTCATTAATATTTTCTGCCGTGATAAACTCCTGTTTAATTTGTGGCGGATTGTTATCTGAACCATCTAATTGCAAAGATTGCCAACCAGCTTTTTGAATTAAATAACGTGTGTTACATTCCGTACCATCTTCTACACCAATCTCAACTGCATACTTATTGGTTGTACCAATTTTTTGAAAAATCGCTTTAATGATTCCATCTTCACCATTTTGCGAATATACTTTTGCCTCATAGACATTCACATCAGCCAATGGTTTTTCACTCATTTTTGGAAACACAAAGCGAAATTTGTAATAAGCTTTCATTCGCCTACACGGAGTGACAATAATTTTTTGATGTTGTTTTTTTATCCAATAAATCTTGGGCAATGAAAAACGCAAAATTCTTGTGCCGAATTTATTTATCCATTCAATTTTAAGAATTTTTTTTATCCAGTTAACCATATCAGAGATATCTATTTAATTTTTACTATTTGTAATCCAATCACACACCTCGCGCACGGCACCAAATCCGCCAGCCCGTTTGGTTTGATATTGCGCCACGGCTACAACTTCGGGATAAGCATCACTAACTACAATTGATACTCCGGCCACACGCAAACAATCCAAATCATTAATATCATTACCAATGTAGGCCACTGCAGTGGGATTTATTTTTTCTGCCACAATCAATTCACGTAAGGTTTGAGCTTTATCGGCCAACCCTTGATGCACTGGCAATTTTAGCTTAGCACAACGCGCCGCTACTACTGGGTTCATTTCGGTTGAAAGTACTATTACTTTTACTCCGGCGGCTTGCAGACGGCTCAAACCCAAACCATCACTACGCCAACACCGCACAGTTTCTTCGCCTTGCTGATTAGTCCAAACGGTGTTGTCGGTAAACACACCATCAAAATCAAAAACCACTAAAGCTATTGCCTTGGCTTCACTACTTGGTAGCGTTAGCGCATTAGCCATGTAAAATTAAATATGATCAAACGATAATTCTTCGTCCTCGCGCAACGGCACCTTTAAGGTTTTACCGTAAAATTCTTTAACGCGATATGGCCTAACACCATCACCTGGGGATTTGAACGCTAAGTCGGCTTCGGTTAACACATGACCAGATGGTAAATCTTTTGCCGCCACAATTTTTTTCGCCATTTTAACGCTGGCCGGCACTTCTTGATCGAGCAACACTTTCTTTCCATCGCCAAGTGCTATACGGGTGCGCTTCATGTCACGTACTAATTTGCGCATACCATCTGGCTCCAGAGAGAACGCTTGGTCTGTCCCTTTTAACGCCCGATTAGTTGTAAAATGCTGTTCAATTATTCTACCACCCAAAGTATACATAACAGGACCCATCGAAATACCACTAAAATGAGTGGATAAACCAACTACGGCTTCTGGAAAACGTTTTCGATAAGTTTCTATTACTCGCAAGCTCAACACTTCTGGTGGTGTAGGATAAGTAGCGGTGCATTGTAACAATGCCACATTTTTATTTATAGCTGTTACCGCATTATAGGCTCGTTCGACATCTTCCATGGTAGCCGCCCCAGTACTAATAATTAATGGCCGTCCTTTTTTGGCAACATATTCTAAGAAAGGAACATTAGTTAATTCGGCTGAAGCCAATTTATAGGCTGGCATATCAAACTGCTCCAAAAAATCAACACTATGCGTATCAAATGGTGTGGCAAAAAAAATGATATCGAGTTCTTTAGCAAAACGAGCTAATTCTTCGTACTCCGCCTGGTCGAACTCCAAAAAATCTCGATGCTCACCATAGGTTGGAGCATAAGCATTTTCAGAATTATAGGGCGAGTTGTAAAACTCTTTCGTGTATAAAAAGTGATTATCGCGCTTTTGAATTTTTACCGCACTAGCGCCAGCAATTTTAGCCGCCCGGAACATCTCTTTACAGAGCTCAAGATTGCCCTGATGGTTATGCCCGATTTCAGCGATAACGAAACAATCGCTATCATCGTTAATAATGGTTGAACCAATATGTAATTCTCTCATTGGCATATCATAGCACGTAATATATATTGATCAACTAGCGCTCGCCTGGCCACTAATTTTATGATATGCTCAACCCTTATGATTTGGTCTGTGCTCCAAATGGTCAGTAAACAAGGCTTATCGTTCGTTGTCTTCGGGATTTTAAGCTGGCTGCTCAGTCCGGCGGATTTTGGCGTGTTAGCCACCGCCATGATTATGATTTCATTTTTGGACTCATTTAGTGAAAATGGTTTTAGTTCCGCTTTAATTCAACGGCAAAATGTTACAAACCGTCATTTCAGTTCTATCTTTGTTGTTAATGTTCTAGTGGGAGTCACCCTTACCATTATTGGCATCAGCTGTGCCGGTTTGGTCGCTGACTATTTTTCTACCCCACTTTTAAAACCAGTAATTCAAATATTGTCGTTTGGTTTTGTTATCAATACAGTATCTCTAACCCAACTGGCGCTGGCACAAAAAAAACTAAATTTTCGCGCCTTAGCAATTCGAGATACTATTTCCACTGCTGTGAGCGGAGGTATTGGTATTACGCTAGCCTTGCTTGGCTTTGGTGTTTGGAGTTTGGTGATTCAAACTATTTGCTCAAGCATCATTAATACCATCGTGCTATGGAGTATCGCTGACTGGCGACCAAATCTAAAAGATTTCTCATTGGCAGCAGTAAAGGAATTATGGCCATATAGTTCACGTTTATTTGTGTTCAATATCATTAAATTTTTTGCTCAAAATACCGAAAAATTTTTTATTTCCATTATGCTTGGGACAGTGACGCTAGGAATTTATTCTTTTGCGTTTAAATTTACCGTAACTCCAATTACTATGTTTATCGGATCAATTGGTGTTTATTTATTCCCAAAATTTTCGGAACTACAAGCGGATCATAAAACTGTAGTGAAATCATATTTGTTAACCACGCAAGTAACCCAAACTATCATTACTCCAATTCTTGTGGCAATTATCATTGCTGCCCCAATTGTTGTTCCGGCTGTTTGGGGTAACAAATGGCTTGAAGCTATTCCAATTCTACAAATTCTTTCAATATTAACTTATCTTCAAGTTCTTATATCTCCCGCTGGACCGATTTTTAAAGCATTCAACCGACCTAATTGGCTGCTCTATTGGTCAATTGGTATTACACTGGCAGTGGCACTAAGTCTACCGATTGCAATTCACTTTTTTACATTACTCGGCGCAACTTGGATGATCACAATTGTTTATCTGATTAGTTTATTCGTCATGTATTTCATGATACGTAAACTTCTACCTATTCATTGGCTAGATTTGGTGCGAGCTTTATGGCCTTCTTTTAGTGCTAGTGGATTGGCTGGACTTGGCTTTTTAGTAATTGTACAACTGATGCCAAGTCTACTATGGCTACAACTGATTTGCGGTTTACTGGTTGGTGGCGTAATTTATTTTACAATACTCTGTTGGCTAGATCGTAATAGTATACAGCTAGTTATTCATGAATTAAAAAGATTCACTAGGCCCAACCCAACAGCTTGATTTGATCGTCAGACACTGCTATAGTACGAGCCGAACAATCCATAATTACTATTTAGCGCCAAGGCCGAAACTATATGTCTGATTATAAAAAAGAGCTTTATGAGAATTATGTAACCACTCACACCGCTCATCGCAAAGGCGCTGGTTCGTTGTTAGATTTTAATAATCGAGTTTATAGTTATGACCGTGAGATGGGTAAATTTTTGCCAGCTCAGTCTGAAGCCAAAATTCTGGATATCGGTTGTGGTAATGGCAGTATCGTTTGGTGGCTACAACAAAAAGGTTATGGGCAATCCGGTGGTATAGATATTAGCCCAGAACAAATTAAAATTGGCCAAGATATCGGCGTAAAAAATATTGTTTGCGGTGACTTGTTTGCTTTTTTAGAAAAAAATACGGCTCAATACGAAGTGATTATTGCTCGTGATGTATTAGAGCACTTTTCTAAACCAGACGTAGTGCGGATATTAAAATTATGTCAAAGTGCTCTCTCACCGACCGGAAAATTAATTGTTCATGTACCAAATGGTGAATCACCGTTTTTTGGCCGAGTTCGTTACGGCGACTATACTCATGAACTGGCCTTTACGCGCAATACAATTATGCAAATTGGCCAAGAGTATGGTTTTGCGCAAGTTGATGTTTATCAAGCGTTTTCTCGCGGCTACGGTGCTTTAGAAATTATTCGGCAAATGATGTGGTGGTGTACACAATTGTTTTATAAAATTTTACTCTTTTCTGAAACTGGCGGCGTACCGTATATTGTGAGTCAAAACCTAGTGGCTGTTTTGCATAAAAACAAGTCGCATGGACAGCAACAATAAAAAACACATCCTATTTATTGGTAATTACCCACCACCTTATGGGGGAGTACCGCGTCATTTTGAATATTTAATACCTCATTTATTAAAAAACAATTGGGTGGTTGATGTATTGTCCGGAGGAAATAGTGGTATTATGCGACAATCCAATTTAACTGTGTACAAACCAACCGAGTGGCAACGTCGTTTTAATTATGCTCGCCAAATGCTGCATAAGCCAAAACATGAAGTATTTCGCCGCTTGCATGAGACGTCACCTAGTGATTGGTTGCGCTACATGATTTATATTGAAATTGGTCGCCACATCATTGAACGGCAAAAAATCCAACTGATTAGTGTATACAATATGTATAGCTATGCTCCAATTGGAGCTTATTTAAGTGAGTTGTACGATATTCCTTTAATCGTGACAAATTTTGGCGAATTTTATAGTCATCAATCTTTTTTTAAAAAAAATCCTCAACTGGCCGAATATGTCATAAAACGCAGTATAAAATTATTAGCCATGAGTAATCATTGCAGTGTAAGTTATAAAGAAATTGGTCTGCGCCCCGATGTGGAGGTTATTCCGTACGGCGTAGATACTAAAATGTTTAAACCAGAAAACGACGGCACAATTATTCGTCGACGATTCGGTTTAAGTGCTGACGAAGTGACCGTTTTATTTATTGGTCGACTCTGTAAAGACATGGGTTTGTCTACTTTACTTGAAGCCGCTGATAAATTAGCCCCTACTCACCCAAATATTAAATTTATCATTGCTGGGGAACCTGGTGATAGTCTAACTGCAGTGCAAACCCTAGCACAGCGTTACCCTAAACAAATTTTTTATGCCACTAGTGTGCCGTTTGATGAATTACCTATGTGGTATGCGGCTGGTTCAATAATTGTGGCACCAACTCAGGGAAAGCGCGCCTGTGGCAGTTTATCGGCTATTGAAGCTATGAGCACCGGAAAACCCATTATTGCAGCAGATATAGGCGGCATACCAGAAATAGTCCAACATGATAGTACGGGAAAATTAGTTGAGGCTAATAATTCTGACTCGTTAGCAAATTGTATTGTCCAATTATGCAGCCTAGCGCCAACGGATCTAAAAAAATTTGGGGCAGCTGGACGCGCCAGTGTTGAAGCTCGTTTCAACGAAGAACAGTTAGACCAGCAGTTTGAGCGCCTATTTCGAGAGCTAGCCAAAACTAGCTAATATGAAGCCAAAACTAGCTTTTGTTGACCATTCCTTTCATAAAAATACTCATTCGGGAGATTTTTTAAGAGAGTTATTTTCTACTCAGTTTGAAGTAATTGATTTTTGGGATGAATGTTGGCGCACTGGTAAAACTAATCTCTCAATTAATGATATTAACAATGGTAATTTTACACATGTTTTTTTCTTTCAATCGATTTTTCCAATAGCTCAATTAAACCAATTAAAACCGACCATCATTTGGGCGCCCATGTATGATAGTGTTTTATCTAATGATAGCATCCCATATTTAATGAAATTAGCGCAGCTCCCAATAAAAGTATTATGTTTTAGTAAAGCGTTATATACGAAATTTACTACTTATGGGTTTGAATGTATTTATACACAATATTTTTTCAACCCTGCTACTCAGACACAAATACAAGATTATTCAAATTTAAGAATTTTTTTATGGCAACGTACTAACATTAATTTTTCTTATATAAAAAAATTATTTTACCTATTGCCAATTAAACAATGTATCATAAAATGTAATCCTGACCCGGGTTATAGAGCCCTTTTACCGTCAAAACAAGATCGCATAAAATATAATATTACTGTAATTGAAAAAGGCTTCACTGAGAAAACTCAATATCTTAATCTACTCCAACAATCAAATATATTTGTCTGCCCTCGCCATTATGAGGGCATTGGTATGAGCTTCTTAGAGGCACTGTCAATTGGCCTTATCCCAGCTGCAATTGATGCACCTACGATGAATGAATATATAATACATGGAAAAAATGGCCTACTATTTAATAACCATACAAAAAAACTAGACTTATCGACTGACGCTTTACCCAATCTTGGTAAATGTGTAAAAGAATTTGCTCTAAATGGTTATAATCATTGGCTCAAGCAAAAAATGGAAATCCTTAGATTTATTCAGTCGCCGTTCCAGCCAAAAAAACATCTAACCAAAAAAATGTCTCGTCAGATTTTTTTAATTTCTTTGTTGCCTCAGTGTTGGAAAAATATCAATTCAAAGTTTTTCGATTAAACCTTGCAACTTGTGTTGAGATATCATGATGCAACGCCTGCGATAAACGGATACGCCAATAATTATAATATTGCAATAACCGTTCTACTGATACTGGAGCACTGTATTGTTTGCTTAAATTTAAAGATATACGTGCGACTTTATTAATAAAGAGTGCACTCTTAGTGTTTTCATAAAACCGTAGATTAGATAATATCGCTTTAATAACTCCAGCTGGTGCTTCTTGAGCAAAACGTAGCCACAAATCATAGTCCATCGCTAAGTGCAGATCAACATTCAATAAACCAACTTTTTGCAGTAATTCCTTACGATAAAAACAGCTGGGTTGGCCAATATAGCATTGGCTCAATAAACGTCGTTTATTATATGGTTCGGGTTGATGACAGAGAAAAACGCGCCCTGAATCTGTAATAATATTCCAACCCCCATAGGCCCATAACGTCGATAATTGCTTAGAAAAAAAATCATTTACGGCCTGTATGGCATGCTCTGTATAGGTGTCATCAGAATTAATATAGGTAATAATATCACCAGTAGCTTTTTTAAAGCCTTTATTTATCGCATCGGATTGTCCTTTATCGGGTTCTGAATAAAAATGATAGTCAATACCAGCCGCTAAAAATTTTTCCTTATACTCATTCAGTATTGCTACTGTACCATCAGTAGAACAGGCATCAAAAACAAAATATTCAATGGCATATTGATCTGCTGAAGCTTGCCGTAATACACTCTCGAGAGTGTCTGGTAAATATTTCGCTTGATTATATGTCGGAGTGACAATGGTAAATTTCAACATAGCCATTACACGTTAACTAATTTGAACACAATGGTAACACGCCAACCTAATACGATCAAGTAACAACAACTCACGACCAGTACTATTGTCTTGACAATGAGTGTCTGCCTTAGGTACCATTTCTCTTTCGGTATAATAGCAGAAGATACACCATGAAAATAACCTTTTTTTATCAAAAACCCTCAAGAGATCGCTTTAGCATGATGAAAGTTTTTGATACTGTCAGAAAATTCTTGCCCGCAGAAGTTGAAGGGAAAGTTTATATACCAAAATATGTGAGCAAAGGTATCTTACCGCGTATCTACGACATTATTGAAGTGGCTTTTCATCAAGGCGATATAAACCACATTACAGGCGATGTCCATTTTTTATCTTATCTGCTCAAGAAAAATAAAACTGTATTAACTATTCATGATTGCGTTCATCTTCATTCAAAAATACCTAGAATAAGTAAAATTATAATCAGTATTTTTTGGTACATTATACCGTTAAGACGAGCTGCTTATATAACCACAATTTCTGAAGCATCTAAAAAAGAAATAGCAGTATTTTATAAATACGATCCTGATAAAATAGTAGTTATACCAAATCCTATCTCTCCAGATTTTTTTTATTCAAAAAAAATATTCAATGAAAGAGAACCGATTATCTTACAGATAGGCACCGCACCAAACAAAAACCTATTTAATCTATTTAAGGCCTTAAAAGGAGTAAGTTGCCATTTGCATTTGGTTGGTCATCTTGATGATAATTATATTAAAGCACTAGGTGAGTCTAAAATTAAATATACGAATTTCACCAATTTAACAGACAGTCAAATTGTTCAAAGATATCAAGAGTGTGATTTAGTTAGTTTCATCTCAAACTACGAAGGTTTCGGTGTACCAATTATTGAAGCCAATGCTGTCGGCCGACCAGTAGTTACCAGTAATATTTCTCCGCTAACTGAAGTGGCTGATAATGCAGCCTGTTTTGTTGATCCATACAATATTGAAAGTATGAGGGAGGGAATATTAAAAGTAATCAAAGATAAAACTTATCAAGATATATTAATAAAAAATGGTCAGATTAATGCCAAGAGATTTTCTCCTCAAAATATTTCTGACCAATACATGAAACTTTACAAACAAATTATACTTGACAATCGATAATCTTACATCGATTGGGCTGGAGAAAAATAAATGGCGACATTTTGATCTTCCCAATATAAACTATAGTCTTTAAATTCTTCCGATGATTGCACGGCCCGTACAGTTTCCATATACTGTTCTTTTAAGCTGTCTTGTTGACTGTAAAATTGTGAGTAATGAGCATCATTTGATAAGGCCCGTTGAGATAATACTGGATCGATCGGAAAATATTTTTTTTCAATAAATATAAAACGGTTATACGTTTTATCGACTGTGCGAAGGGCATCTACACTTAATAGTGAATGCTGATTGTCTGGGAACACAACACCTAAGCCCCTTTGTATACCGTCAAACCAATTACCGGCAAACCAATTACGTTGCCCGACAAAAT
Source organism: uncultured Gammaproteobacteria bacterium (assembly GCA_964474735.1). GTDB lineage: Bacteria > Patescibacteriota > Patescibacteriia > UBA9570 > UBA9570 > UBA9570. The sequence goes on from CAYYTZ010000003.1 coordinate 10,517, forward strand.
CACTATTAATTTGAGCGGCTTGGTCAAGCATCTGTGAATAATATGGTCGATAAAACACTGGCGGTCGCCAGATCGCCCATAGAGCCATCACTATGCAACCTACGGCAGCAAGCCGATCCCACAACTTCTGTTTCGGATACAACCGGCTTACTACCACTACACTAGTAATCCAGGACAAACTCATCAAATACCAACCACAACGTCCACGATAATAACCGAGTTCCAATATTCCAGTTTGGGTCGCAACGCCATACACAATACTTGCTATCGATAAAACGAATACAGTTTTGTTGCTTGTTATAATGGCCCACACTAATAAACCCACTGCCAAAATCAGCCATATGTATGCCCCAATTGCTAACACATTGTCAAATGAGCGCATATTTTTCACACGCACTAATTCTTCCAGCGTATTGAATAATGGTAGAACATTTTCAATGAAAAAAGAATTGGATTCAATCGTATGATATAAAGACGGCTCCACTGACATGCTCTGTGTAGGAGTTGAATCTGTGGGGAGAGTATTTGTGGTGTCCACACTAGCAACTGAGTTATTATATGTTGAAGTAATAATTATTGTGTCATCGCTCGCAACATTAGCAATTGGGATTTCTGGAAAGCCGCCTGTACCGGGATGTAATAGTTTTGTTTGTAAAAACACATGACCCATCGCAACCATTAAAAAAATAACTACACCTAAAGAAACCATAAATAAAAAATGCCACCAGTTTTTATCAAAATATTTCTTATAGCAGAAAGCTAAAATAGTCGCCAAGACAATGATTGGGAAAAGCTGCACATAGAAATATGGTACAGTTAGACTCAAACCAACTCCGGCAATCATAATCAAGATCAGACGGAGTCGATGTGTGATTTGGGCCGGCGTGGTAATGATGTAGAAAAAAAATACTAAATATATAAACGTCAGACTGCTGGAAAAAAAACTAATGAACTGCAGTGTCAGTTGATGGAATACGGGTGATAGACAGACCACCACCAACAGTACGCGTAGTACATACTGTTTGATGAAATCAGTAAGCATGGCATATATGGCAATAATTGTAAGAACGCCAAATGCCGGGCCAACGAATCTATACAGACTAATATCTGAGACAATATTAAACAAAGGTAATACTATAATATGAAAACCTGGTGCATAATATGTACTACTTAGATAGCCTAACTGTGGCAAATCCTGCATCAAACTAAAATGGTTTAGGGTGTCATTATTCCCTGGAGCAATAGTTGACCATGCATCATAATAGAGCACATACAACACTACGCTCGCTACAGAAAATGCTATTACTAGTTTTTTCCAAGTTATCGTTTTCAGCCAGGTAGAAAAAGTAAACTGACGTAATGGTACACGAACAGTTATGTAAATATTTAATAGTAAAATTACTATGCCATACCATAATGGGAACCACATGATTGTGCCAAGACAATAGAATACATAACCAACCAGCACTTCTACCGCCAGTGAAATGGGAATACTCAACTTAAAAGCTAAGCGACTATCTCGTAACCACCAGGCTAATGGCAAAAACCAAGCAAATCCACTAGCTAGTAACATAACTAAAACTAATAAACTATCTGCCAGCTCGTTCATAAATACTGTTTTACCTTATTTACGGTATTTTGCCAATCAAACTCTTGCTTCACCCAAACGGTCCCCGCATCACCATAGCGCTGAAGCACCTCGGTTTGTGCCGCTAATGTCTGTAATGTTTTGGCTAAAGTAGTCTCAGTGAGATTAATTAATTCGCCAGTGGTATGATCCAAAACAGTTTCAGCCGGTCCACCAGAAGCATCGGCAATTACTGGCGTGCCATATGCCATGGCTTCTACCACTACCAACCCAAATGGCTCTCCTTTTGAACACAGCACAAACACGCGGCTATCAGCATATATTTGAGCCAAATCACTATCGCTGATACCACTACGAATCTGGACACGATCGCTACATCGTAACTCGGTAATAAGTTGTTGTAGTTGTGGCACAGCTTCCCCGGTGCCAATAATATCCAGTCTAAAATCAAACAAATCGGCCAGAACAAATGCCCGTACCAAAACATCAACTCGTTTAAAAGTTGTTAATCGTCCAACTGTTAAGATGCGCTTAGTGCGTAACCCGATCGGTTGAAGTGGTATGTTCTGCGCTTTAACTCCGGGATAGCCGACAACACTAGTTTGATGATAAATATCCAGGATGTGTTGCTGAGTATATTTTGAATCGGCAATAATTGCGTCACATTGCCGCACAGCGCTTTTGTCTATCACGGCTAGTACCGGAGACAACACTTTTGCGATAAATCGTTTTAGTGGACTAGTAATAGCCTGCTTCCAAGTGTCCGAATAAATAAAGGCACTCGGCTCGGGGCATAACCACACTGCTCGAACATCACGATGTAAACGTTTGTATAACAAACCAAACCAATGAGCCGGAAAGACACTACAAAATAATGTCACTCGCCTGCTAGTTGCACGTAGTTGGTTCAGCTGCCAAGCTGTTTTACAATACCAGATTGGCCATAGTAACCAAAACCAAAAACTACTTGTTAATGGACCATTAATTGATCGAAAAACTACTCCTGGATATTGTTGCGTGATATTGTGATTGGCCTGCTGACAAATGGCAATCACCTCGTAATCATCGGTACAACGTTGGGCAATTTCTAAAATATACTTCCCAGCGCCCCCGGGTAGAGTAAAATGCGGATGTATTATAATCAGCAAAGGCTTTTCTGCCATGGCTTATTGTGAAGACCGATAAGCTAATTTAATGAGCGCTGCATGCCAGCGATGTAAAAGCAAAATTATTGGATTGTGCGAATATTTTTGAGCAATCCTATATTCATCGGTAAATTGCTGCATAAAATTCTTGCCACTCTTTGATGCCTGATAATATCGAAAACCGGCTAGATATTTCTGACAGTGGATTGGTTTAGATTGTCTACCTAAACGACACCAGTAATCATAATCCATCACTAGATGTTCGGCTTCATTAAAATAACCAAATTTATCTAAACAGGAACGACGCCAAAACGTGGCTGGCTGACTAATAAAATTCACGATCAGTAATTTTGAATATGAATAGCCCCAGCCCAACACTTCTTTATAAAAAGTTATCAGGCGCCGAATTTCTTTATCATCTTCATTTATAATACGACAGAGTCCATATAGCCACTGCCTCTCTGGATGTTTGGTAAATTCATTCGCTACGGCCTGTAACGCGCCCGGATAATAAATGTCATCAGAATTTAAAAACGCCACGATATCTCCAGTGGCCAAACGAAGTCCTTTATTTATTGCATCGGATTGTCCGCTATCAGGTTCACAAATAAACCTAATTCGCGCATCTTGTTTAGCATAACGTTCTATAATAGCTTGACTGTTATCGGTCGAACCACCGTCAACAATAATATATTCAAGCAAAAAATCTCCGGTCTGTTCCACTACACTACGCAGTGTCCGCTCAATAAATGACGCTTGATTATATGATGGTGTAACAACACTAATACGTAACGACATGAGATCAGTGCGTTAGACTTGCTGTTTGTACCAATCTAACGTTTGTTCTATACCATGTTTCAAAGTTGTGTGAGCAGTCCAGCCCAGAGCTGTTAACCGGCTAACATCTAATAATTTCTGTGGTGTACCATCTGGTTTGGAAGTATCGTACACAATTTCACCGGTATACCCTACGGCTTGCTGCACTAATTGAGCAATTTCCGCAATACTATGATCTTGACCGGTGCCAATATTAATTATCTGACTACCATCATGATTTTGCATCACATGCACTACCGCATCAGCCAAATCTTCTACATATAACAATTCACGCCGCGGTTTGCCCGTCCCCCACACTGTTACGCTAGGCGCCCCAGTTTGTTTGGCTTCATAAAATTTACGAATCAACGCCGGTAAGACGTGGGAATTATGCAAATCAAAGTTATCGCCTGGACCATACAAGTTAGTAGGCATCACCGAAATAAAATTAGTGCCATATTGTTCATTATAGGCTTGACACATTTTAATTCCCGCAATCTTAGCAATGGCATACGGTTCGTTAGTTGGCTCCAATTCTCCAGTTAACAAATATTCTTCTTTAATCGGTTGCGGACATAATTTTGGATAAATACAACTGCTCCCCAAAAACAATAATTTTTTAACAGCTGTGGCATGGGCGGAAAAAATAATATTATTTTGAATCTGTAAATTATTGTAAATAAAATCAGCTTTGTATTCGTTATTTGCCACAATCCCACCCACTTTAGCGGCAGCCAAAAAAACATACTCCGGGCGCTCTTGTTCAAAGAAGGCGCGCACTGCTGTCTGATTCAGTAAATCCAGCTCGGCATGAGTGCGAACAACAAAATTTGTGTATCCTAACGCTTTCAGACGTCGGGTAATGGCTCCACCAACCAAACCACGATGTCCGGCGACATAAATTTTTGCAGATTTTTCCATCATGCCGATAAATGGCCTTTTTCTTTGGCAAAATAATCGTAATCGGCTTCGGCCATAATTTTTGCCAATTCTTTAAATTTCACTTTTGGTTCCCAGCCTAATTGTTTCTTGGCTTTAGAATAATCACCTATTAGCAAATCCACTTCGGTAGGACGGAAATATTTTGGATCAATCGCTATGATAGATTTGCCGGTTTTTTTATCTATGCCAACTTCTTCAACTCCCTTTCCTTGCCAAACGATATCCATCCCTAAACAACGCCCAACTTCTTCAATAAATTCACGCACGGTGTGTGTTTCGTTCGTGGCAATCACATAATCTTCCGCTTGCGGTTGTTGCAACATTAACCACATGGCTTCTACATAATCTTTAGCATAACCCCAATCACGTTTTGAATCGATATTGCCTAAATATAGCTTCTGGTCGATACCAAGTTTAATTTTTGCCAAACCGCGTGTAATTTTACGTGTTACAAAAGTTTCACCGCGACGGGGTGATTCATGGTTGAATAAAATACCATTACAGGCATACAAATTATAAGCTTCCCGATAATTTTTTGTAATCCAAAATCCATAAACTTTTGCTACAGCATACGGCGAACGAGGATAAAAAGGCGTTTTTTCCGTTTGTGGTACATCTTGCACCAAGCCAAACATTTCCGAACTAGAGGCTTGATAAAATTTCGTTTTTACGTCCGCCTCGCGCATGGCATCTAATACTTTAAGCGTGCCCACACCAGTAACTTGGGCTGTATATTCTGGAATATCAAAACTTACCCGCACATGACTTTGTGCACCCAAATTATAAATTTCGTCCGGTTTTATTTCGCCAATGATGCGCGTTAAATTACTACCATCACTTAAATCACTGTAATGTAAAAACAAACGCACACCGTTTATATGTGGGTCCTGATAAAGATGGTCGATTCGTCCGGTATTAAACGTACTAGCCCGTCGAATTGTACCATGCACTTCGTACCCCTTAGCCAGTAGTAACTCTGCTAAGTAAGAACCGTCTTGACCAGATATTCCTATTATTAAAGCTTTTTTCATAATTGTTTTTCAGGTTTATTATTTGTCGGTAGGTCATCCAAAGTATTGGTACGAACTCGATCTTCTAAACGTTTTTCTAATTTAGTTATCAGTAAATAATTGTGAAATGTTAAAAACATGATCACAATAAATGCACCAATTGCAAATAAATCAAATGCCCGAGCAATACCTAATTTCTCAGTAATAAGATTAAAACGATCTGGCAATAAAGTAACTACAATAAAACTACACCAAAGCACCTCCCAAATAATAAACTGATAACGATTAAATTCCTTACGTTTATAATGTAAAAAAGACAAATAGGCCATGACCAATCCAAAAATTGAAGCTAAAACTTGAATATTCATCATATAAACTTCCAACGTAAAATATATAATAAAATCCGAACTCCATCTAGGGCCGTAGTGCCTTTATAATTATCATTATAGATAGTTTCAATATCTATCTCGGCATATTTGAGTTTCTGCTCACTAGCTCGAACTATCATTTCGGTTTCTGCTTCATAACCACTACTTTCCCAAGATAGCTTATTAAAAGCCTCTCGTGTAAAAGCCCGGTAACCTGATTGTGTATCATGTATTACTACATGAAATAACCAGCTAATCACTTTCGATAATGTGTAATTTCCGACTAACATCATAAAAGGCATTTTATTATTAAATTGCCGCATACCGTAGACAATATCAACTTTTTTTTCTTGTAAAGCTTTAATAAATTGTGGAATACTTTCTGGCTTATGTTGATTATCTGCATCCATACATACAATGGCGTCTACTTTCAAACGACTAGCAGCTTCACAACCGGTTTTTAAGGTTGCACCCTTTCCTAGATTAATCGTATGACGCAACGCGACTACGTTGCCACCAAAGCTTTTTGCAATTACATTGGTGTCATCATTCGAACCATCATCAACCACAATCACATAATCGACATACTGGCGCGCCTTGTCGATGACTTTTCTAATGTGTTTTGACTCGTTATGGGCTGGAATTACTGCTGCAACAATCATATAAGGAGATATTACTATTACATATTTGGCAAAAAAGTGCAAGTCTGATATCCTCCTTAATATATGAGAATTTTAGTTACGGGCGGAGCAGGATTTATTGCATCACATATCACCGATACATATATCAAGGCCGGCCATACTGTTAGCGTGATTGACAATCTTTACCACGGCACTAGACGAAATCTCAATCCGAAAGTTAAGTTTTATAAGGCTGATATCCGTAAACTTGACATCATTAAACAAATTATTAAAAGGGAAAAACCAGAGATCATTAATCATCATGCGGCAATTTCGGAAGTGACTCAATCAATGCGAAAACCTTTACAAACCTTAGATGTAAATGTTACAGGCACGGCTAATCTGCTTATGGCTGCAAGCTCTGTTAAAATAAAAAAAATTATTTTTGCATCAACCGGCGGAACAATATATGGTAATGCAAAAACCATACCAACCCCAGAGACGGCTCCGCTCCAACCATTATCAATGTATGCTCTTTCAAAGCAACTAGGCGAAGAACTTATTCAATATTACGCTAAAACATATAAATTTTCTTATGCAATTTTTCGCTACGGGAATGTGTTTGGCGAACGACAAGACCCATATGGAGAAGCTGGTGTAATAGCAATCTTTTCTCAACTATTACATAATAAAAAAACCGTGACCATTTTTGGTGATGGTACAAAAACTCGTGATTATATATATATTCCGGATGTAGTTAGCGCGAATAATTTAGTTTTACGCCATGACCATAATATTATATGCAATATTGGCCGTGGGAAACCAATTAGTGATAGTGCAATTTATCAAACAGTCCGTAAATCCTTCCCAAAAGCGCTGGCTCCTCGTTTTGCTAACGTTCGCCTAGGTGAAGTAATGCATAGCGCGATTAAATCTACTTTAGCTAAACATGTTTTAAATTGGAAATCTCAATGGTCATTAACAGCCGGCATTGCTGATTATACAAAAAAAATGAACTATGTCTAAACGGTTACTAATAACTGTATTTATTTCAGTTAGTCTGTTTGCATTGGTTTTAGCTATTACCCCTTTTTATTTAAACAATTGGTTTATAACAACCCCGGATGCCGGCGGTTTAGCTTGTGCTGCCGAAACTTTAATAAAAACTGGCCATTTTAGCGACGGTCAAACAGCTGGATTAGGCTACAATTTTAATGTTTGTTGGACAAAGGAAATGTATCCAGTCTTACAAATTGTTATGGCTAGTTTGTTATGGCTGGCCCCAGCCCTTCATTGGCTAGTAGTCCCAATTACTACCGTTATTATGTTTGTATTTTGCGTCTTTGGTCTGCAAATATTTGCTTGGCGCCTAACCAAATCTGTATCAGCTACTTTGTTCATTGGTATTTTTGCTAGCACAGCACCCATGCTACTGCGACCGTTAATTTTAACACCACAAAATGTTTTCGGTTATGCGTTAATTATTGTTGTACTAATCATTTTACATGAGCTGCATCTGCGCCAACGCGCCTTACAACCGCGTTGGTGGTTATGGCTACTGGGAATGCTTGCCTTATTAATGCTGGGCGCCACTCACACGTTATCGTTTGGAATTACTGGTATTGTTATGGCAATTTGGTTTTTTGCAATTTATCTGAAGTCGTGGAAATATCGATTAGTTTTGCTGGGTGGCGGAGCAGTTTTAGTTGGTGCGGTGCTCGCCCTGAATGTTCTACCTATATCACTCACTCAAATTTGGGCCATGTTTCATGGCGGATTAAGTGGTTATGATCATCCATTGTATGACCATCCTGCCATCTGGGGATATATTGCCACTAGCTTAGCTGCTGTAGGAATATTTATGGCGCCCAACGCACTGAAGTTAGAAAAAAAAACCTATTGGTTCTTACTAGTCTGGCTACTAGTGCCTTTATTATTAGGACATGTTTCTTGGTTTGGTTTAACTTTATTGCCAGACCGGTTTATCGCCTTTACTTGGATAAGTATTACGGTTTTTGCCGGTCTTGGTCTGGTCGCACTAATTAAACGGGTTCGTTTTCCATTACCACTTTTGGTGGGATTTGTGACGCTGCTGTTGGGAGCTCAAACTATCCACGCCATTACCTATTGTAAAGATGATGTAATGGGTTGGAGCGACCGCTTTCAGCCACATGCAGAATTTATTGAAGCGTTGTCTTGGTTAAATCAACAACCAAGTCGCGGAACGCTAATTGGTATTATGGCTGTAGCAAATCGAGAAATTACTTTTGCCCCCATTTGGTATGACGGTCCGGTGGCTTCTTATCCGTGGTACAATCTAAACCATAAAAATATTAAATCATTCAAAGCCAATAGTTCTTTATATAAAACAATTTTTGCTGAACCGCAGAGTGCCGAATATTTGCGCGTCGAGGCCTTTTACACTATCATTACCAAACCAAATTCGGCTGAAGCCAAGACGGCTGCCCAACAATATAACTTAAGCTATCTTATTCTCCCAATCGATTCGCAAGCCGGTAAAATTTGGCAAAAAGCTGCACCTGAACAGTTTACCTTGATTTATGAAAACACCAACTACCACATTTACCAACTTCAGTAGAATTATAACTTGGACAATTATTTTGTGTTTAAGCTTAACGGCTGTGACTATTTTCATTTTAGCTGCGCAGGGTGATACAACTGCCTTAGGTGACCCTTATTATGAAGATACAATTTTGGCGCCAGACCGGGCATTTGCACCTTGGGCTTTGTGTTTGTTAACACTGGCATTAGTATTGGTGGTGGCTGTAATTGATTGGTGGCACCACCGCAAATAATTATGAGTATTCTAGTTACTGGTGGCGCTGGTTTTATTGGTTCACACGTCATTCAGGCCCTGCAAAGTTTAGGTCACTCTGTCGTTAATATTGATGAAGTTAATGATTATTATTATCCAGAATATAAACGGGAAAATTTAGCGTTGTTAGATAAGCACCCATTTTATGAAATTGATTTTTGTGATGCGGCGGCAGTTGATGAAGTTTTTTCGCAACATCAATTCGATTGTATTGTTCATTTAGGGGCGCGTGCCGGTATTCGCCCGTCGTTAGTGCAACCAGATTTATACACCAAAGTAAATGTGTTCGGAACCACTGTTTTATTAAACGCCGCTATAAAATACCATGTCCCGCAATTTATTTTTGGATCAAGTTCTTCGGTTTACGGTAACACTACGCCTTTACCATTCAACGAATTAGCGGCCGTACATGATCCAGTTTCTCCCTATGCTGCCACAAAATTAGCGGCTGAACAAATTGCGCGCAGCTATCACGAACAATATGGTTTAGCCACAACAATCTTACGTTTTTTTACGGTTTACGGCGAGCGCGGCCGCCCGGATATGGCACCATATTTATTTACCGAAGCCGTACTAACCGGCCAATCAATAAAAAAATTTGGTGATGGGAGCAGCAGCCGAGACTACACTTATATTGCCGATATCGTAGCCGGTATAGTGGCTGCCGTTCAACGCCCCTTCCCCTTCGAAATTATTAATCTAGGTAATCACCAAGCCGTATCATTAAATGAATTTATCAGCACGCTAGAACAAATCACGGGAAAAACTGCTCAGTTGGAACAACTACCACCGCAGAGTGGGGACGTTGATCACACCTTAGCTGATATTACCAAAGCCCAAAAATTGCTCGGCTATAAACCTATTACGAGTTTATCAGTCGGCTTAGAAAGATTCGTAGATTGGTACTATAAAGAACGTTTATGAAATTAGCTATCCTTGGTAATACTCCAGAATTATCGGCTTTGGAGCTGGGAGTTGAATGGGAAGGTGGACAAATTGCTGTGCTAAAACACGAAGTAGATTTTAATATATTGGGTGGTACAGTTAAAATTGCTGAAGTGATTGATCGGCCGCTTGATGACGTATTGGAAATTCTTAAAACCATTGCGCCTGATCATAAAATAGTTTTCGGTTTTAGTGTCTATACCGGCGATAATTCCATCACTGCTGCAAAAGTTAAAGAACATGCCAAAGCGCTTTTCGATTACGGCATGCGCTGGAAAAAACAACTTAAGGCCGCTGGGCGCTCAGTCCGTTTTGTGGTAAGCCAAGAACCGGCCCTATCTTCTGTAATTGTGCAAAAGGAACACCTGCTACGTGATCATACGGATTTTGTTATTGCGCTGTATCACGATAAAACCATCATCGCGCGCACTTCTACCGTCCAAGATTTTAAAGATTTCTCCCAACGCGATTTTGGCCGACCGCAACGTGATGCATTTTCCGGCATGTTGCCACCCAAGGTCGCTCGCATGATGGTTAATATTGCGGCGGCAGATAAACACGCACTCTCTCTGCTTGATCCTTTTTGTGGTTCGGGCACGGTTATTCAAGAAGCCTTGTCCATGGGTTTCACCGATGTAATTGGCAGCGACATTTCACAAAAATGCATTGATGATACCGAAACTAATTTAGCCTGGGAGAATTTACCAATCCCACCACTATTCTGCTCAGACGTTCTACAACTGCAGCACCAGCTACCAGATCACTCAATTGATATTATCGTAACGGAAGGTTATCTTGGTCCGGTGCAACCGAAACGAACAGATGCTATTTATAATGAATTAACTTCATTTTATGAAGCTGTCTTCCCTGTTTTAGCTCGTTTACTCAAGCCGCACGGACGAATTGTAATAGCTTTGCCTAGCTGGAATTTAGATAATGGATTATTGGAATTACCGCTTGATACCATTATTGCTCAAGCCGGTTTTAAATCATTCCACCAGCCAATAAACTATAGCCGCCAGATCGCCAAAGTGGTAAGAAAAATATTTTTCCTCTACAATTAAGGTAATTAATTTACTACCTCAAAAACTATGAAGGTAAATAATCGTCACCTCATTGGTTCGTCAATCTTAGCCATCGCACTGGCTTTAGTAACGGGATCAATTGTTTTGCCAACCTTAGCCTCTAATGAAACTACATCAGCCGATACCGTTTATAGTGCGCTATACGAAGTGGCTCATCTACAGGCCGCCAATGGCTTAAATTCCGAGTCGGTGATTGGCTCTGTTCCAGACACGACCGGATATTTTGCTTATACCACTAATGATTCTGGTGTAGAGCTATGGACAGCCGAAGATGATACGGCGTTAACCTGGAAAAAATCAGATACAAATCCACTGGCTGAATTAAATTGTCAAAGGGTCGGTCGCCACACCATGATTACATTTAATGGTGCTACATATTTTGCGGCAACTTGTGCCGCCGGAAATTATATTTTACGTCAAACTAGCTTAACCACAGCCGAAGTTGTTCATACTCAATATGTTGCGCCAGTCAGCGTGACCAGTGACGAACCACAAGACCCCCCTCTACCGCCCGATAATCAAGGCAACTCCATCGGCGGTTATCCTACTGCGGGCATAGTTGGAACTGGCGACAACCAAAAACTTGTGATGTTTTCTAATGGTGAAATAGCTATGTCACCGGATGGAGGAATGGACACCTGGATTGATTACTCCGCTTCTTTTAATAATAGTCTACCGGGCCAACCGTCCGGCGTGCCTTTGGAAGCTAGCCCAGCCGATGCCAATGGTGTTATTTATTTGGCATTTACCAGTGGTGAAGTAATGACGTTTGATGGAGAACAATTTGTCAGTATCGGTGAAGGATATTTAGAAAATTTCAGCGGCGAAGAAAATCCAGATATGAATTTGCCGGCAGTTGCCTTATTTAATAATACTGTTTATGTAGGCAACCAAGATATGACTAATGGCGCTAGTATTTTTGCTTACAATTTAACAGCGACTGCTCCAGTTTGGGAAGAAATCGTACAGCTTGATCCAGCAGATATTATTGTTAACAAAATGGGTTTGAGCCAATTTTTTGGCGATACCAGACAGTATTTGGTTTTCTATACCAGTAATGGCACAGTTGGTACACGCGTAATGGCGTTAAATACTGATGGAGAGTTGCAGCAACTTATTCCAAACGGCTTAGGCGGCGGTCAAAACGAACGAGAAGTTGTTAGTGTTTCAAACAAAACAATTGCCGATAACGGTACAAAAAAGAAAATTCTATTATTTGGTACGCAAAATTCTGTCGACCAATCTCGTATTTATGTGTTACAACTTGATGAAAACCTGCCAGTTAACCCAAATGATGAAACAACCATCGTCTCGACTCCTAATACTTTATTGGCCTCGCTTTTCGCTAAAACAATAAGTACCACAGCGTTTGGAGAAACATTTAAATTAAAGGTATCAAATAAAAGTATTACTAAAGGCGATCGTCTGACGCTTTATGTAAATGGCAAGGCGGTTGACCAGGTGAAAGTAACAGATGTCGAAAATACCGTTATGATATATAAAGGTGCTCGCAAATTAAATGCCGGCACTACCTTTCGCGTTTCAATAGGTCGCCGGCCAGCTTATGGTAGTGGTAAGCAACAACAACTTTCAGATAACACCGTTACAGGCTCAACCATGAAAGTGAAAGTAGCTAAATAAATAATAATAAAATAGGGTCGCAATATACTGCGGCCCTATTTTATTTTGCAGTTTATTTTAGAATTAAGAATGATGAATCTCTACTACATCACCATCTTGTATGATGTAATTTTTGCCTTCCATGCGGAGCCAACCTTTATCCCGGGCTGCGCTCCAACTGCCGGCTTCCAATAATTTATTCCAAGCAATGGCTTCAGCACGAATAAATTTTTCTTCAAAATCAGTATGAATAACTCCGGCCGCTTGCGGGGCTTTAGTCCCACGTTTAATGGTCCAAGCCCGAGTTTCGTCTTCACCGGTTGTGAGGAATGATTGTAATTCCAATAATTTATAGCCAGCCGTAATTAATTTTTGCAAACCGGTTTCTGCCATACCCATTTCTTGCATCATCATTTTTGCATCGGCTTCAGACAGTTCAGCGAGCTCGGCTTCAATTTTTGCCGAAATTACTACCGCTCCAGAAACAGCCTGACTGATGGTTTTACCTTCATCAACATTAACCACGTATAATATGGGTTTACGCGTTAATAAATTATAATGCTTTATCAACGGTTCTTCTTTTTCCGGGTCAAGCACTACGGTATTGGCTAATTGACCAGTAGTTAGCGCTGCTTTAATTTTTTCTAGCACCGCTAACTCGGCTACTGCAGATTTATCTTGCGCGCGCACCTTTTTATTCAATTTTTCGGCAGCGTTTTCAATCTGCTGAACGTCAGCCATGATCAATTCCAAATTAATCACGTCAACGTCATTGGTGGGGTCAACTTTACCATGCACGTGAATTACATTGGTGTCAGAAAATTCACGTACCACTTGCACAATCGCATCTACTTCACGAATATTCGTTAAAAATTTATTGCCCAGGCCTTCGCCTTTGTGCGCCCCAGCCACTAAACCGGCAATATCCACAAATTCAATAACGGCTGGGACAATTTTTTTTGATTTGGCTAGTGTAGCTAATTTTTGTAACCGTGCATCCGGCACTGGCACCACACCAATGTTCGGATCAATCGTACAAAACGGATAATTACTGGCTTCAACCTGAATTTTAGTCAGAGCTTTAAATAGAGTAGATTTCCCAACGTTGGGCAAGCCAACAATTCCAATTTGTAGTGACATAGATAGATAAGCTATCTTTAATGCGACGTCTTGTCAATGGCAGTTAAATCGTCTACCATAAAGCTATTCGTATGTTAAAACGTAAACGATTGATAAAAATATTTCTTCTGCTAGTTATTGGCCTGCCAATATTATGGATAGGACTACGGACATTAGATGAAATGGCTGGCAGTCATGGAAATAAGGCGGAAACATTAGATGATTATTGGAATATACCAACGAGCCTTTGTCCAAAATTATCTGCTGATTTATGCAGATTAGCTAGAGATTGTTCAAGTAAATATACCTCTAATAAAAATTGCTCAGGCGATTTTTGTACTGCTGAATTTGATGTAAGTTATACTGGTTGTGAAGCAATGAGCGAAGAACAAATAGCGGAACGTCAAAAAACCATCGATCTTTGTAAAAATACTGGTGGCGACATTAGCTCAGCTTCCGATATTAAATATCATCCAGATTGTTACTGCGGAACAAACGAAAACGCAGAATTCTTTACTGATGGTAAGCGCGATTATTACATGAACTTTGGCCAAAAGGATTATGGTTGTACTACAGCTAAACACATTTGCGATGATTTTTATCAAGGCACTTGGACACCAAGTACATTAGTCGCAACTACCCTACTACCTGATGTATCAGAAATACTCTGCTACACTGCTATTATTGGTAATTCCGAACCAGTAAAAGTTTGGAATTCGACTACTCAACAATGTGAAGCCCTGATTTACGAACCTCGCTTTCCGACTTGCACTAACAGTTTTGGTAATGTTGTAAGTCGAGGTGGTGGTTTCTAAACCAATAACTAAACTAAATTTTGATATAAAGGAAACCGATCAGTCAAAGTTATTACGGCTTGCTTCACTTCGGCTTTTACCGCAGCGTTATCATGATTCTTTAAAGTTTTGAGCATTAAACCAGCAATCTCTTTCATTTCCTCTTCTTTCATACCGCGCGTAGTCATAGGAGCAGTGCCACAACGAATACCAGATGGATCCATTGGTCCACGTGGATCATCGGGAATCATGTTCATGTTTAAGGTAATGTTCACTTCATCCAAAACGGTTTGAGCAATTTTTCCGGTAATGTCTAACGGTGTGACATCAGCTAAGATCAAATGATTATCGGTTGTACCGCCATGCACAACTTTCATTCCGCCGGCTTTCAATTCTTCACATAACACTTTGGCATTCAGACGAATTTGTTTGGCATAAGTCTTAAATTCTGGAGTCATGACCTCACCCAAGGCTACGGCTAAAGCTGCAATTTGACTATCATGTGGTCCGCCCTGCAAACCCGGAAATATCGCTTTATCAACCGCTTTAGCATATTTCGTTTTACACATAATCATACCACCACGTGGTCCACGCAAAGTTTTATGTGTAGTGGTAGTGACAAGATCAAATAATGGTACCGGGTTATTTAATTCTCCAGCTGCAATTAAACCAGCAATATGAGCAATATCGGCCATGGTCATGGCGCCAACTTCATCCGCAATTTCCTTAAATTTCTTATAATCCAAATCGCGCGAATAAGCAGAAAAACCAGCTAAAATAAGTTTTGGTTTGTGTTGCAACGCCATGGCGCGCAAATTATCATAATCAATCAAGCCAGTGTTTATATCCGTCTTATACCGAACAAAATTATACACTTTCGACATGAATGTTACGGGATGACCATGAGTTAAATGTCCGCCGTGAGACAAATCCATCCCTAAAATAGTGTCACCTTGTTGTAACAAGGCAGTGTAGGCAGCTAAGTTAGCTGGCGCACCAGAAAGTGGTTGTACATTTACGTGTTCAGCGCCAAAAATCTCTTTCGCGCGATCAATTGCCAGTTGTTCAATTTTATCAATCCACTCATTGCCGCCGTAATATCGCCTACCGGGATATCCTTCTGAATATTTATTGGTACATACACTACCTAAGGCTTCTAAAACGGCTAGGGACACGAAATTCTCCGACGGAATTAATTCAATATTATGACGTTGCCGATCCAATTCACTGGTAATATAACCAGCTAAATCCGGATCTTGGCGGCGGAGATGTTCGAGCATGGGCGTAATGGGTTAAAAATTTAATAGCGACGCCGCTATTGTAGCACACTAATCAGTTCTGGCTAGACGGTGATTTACGCAGAAAAAACCTCCAATTTCATAGACTTTTGACCATATATTCTTGCTCAAGTTGATAACCTAATTTTTCATAATATTTCCGCACGCCGACTCCGGCAATCACCGCAATTTTTTTGAACCCCTGTTCGGCAGCAATTTTTTCAGCAGCTAACATCAATTTACGACCAAAACCACGATGTTGGGCCGCACTATTAGCGGTATCTTCGGCTACGGGAATTAATTGTCCATACACGTGTAACTCACGAATAATTGCGGCATCTTGCAGTTCTTCATACCAATGTTGTGTGCGCTGCTGTAAACGCAAGCGCACAAAACCAAATAATTTTTGCCGCGTCGAATCTTCAAATGAAATAAAATATTCCTGACCGCCAGCCGCTTCATATTGCTCAATAAAAAGTTGAGCAGTTTCAATACCGCTGGCATCGGCGCGCGGTTCCCGACACCGAATACAAACACACTGTGCCCCCTGTTGCTGCATGATTTGCCGTAAATTTGTCACAGTATTTCCGCCTACAATTGAATTTTCTGGAATATCTCGTACTAACCGTTCAATCCGCACATAGCGCGGAACGACTTTTTTTATCTCAATTAATAATTCGGTTAACGTTTCCGTAGGATAAGATTTATATCGACCGGCTTTCCAATGTCGATACAACGGAGCTGACTGCACAACCACGCAGGGATAAATTTTTATATGATCCGGCTGATACCCGGGTTGCGAAAAAATCGTTTCTATATCATGCAAGTCAGTAGCGGGAATAGCGCCCGGTAAATTTTGCATCATGTGGTACGTAACTTTTAAACCAGCCTCTTTTAATAAACGCGTAGCCGCTTGCACCTGTTCATTGGTTTGATCACGCAGGGTTAAAGCTAACACGTGCTTGTTTAAAGATTGTACGCCTATTTGTACCCGCGTCGCACCAAACCAACGTAAACGCTTAACTTCGGCTTTATCAATATGATCCGGCCGCGTTTCTAGTGTACAACCAATCACGCGATATTTGGCAGTTTCGTTTAAATTTTTTGCTTCATCTAAGGTGGCTGCCCCGTTCGGTCTGGTATCTTGATTAAACCCATCGTAACACCGCTTCATAAACCACTCTTGATAATCTTTAGGGTAAGCTGTCCAAGTTCCACCCAACACAATCAGTTCACATTTCTCTGGCGTGTGCCCATTATTTTCCAAAGCTTCTATACGTTTGGTTACCTGCAGAAACGGATCAAAGCGTAATCGCAACGCTCGCATAGCACCGGGTTCAGTATCCATATAACTTTTTGGCATATTGGATTCGGTGGGACAATAAGTGCAACGTCCCGGGCACTGATACGGTTTCGTTAATACAGTAATGGGTGCAATTCCAGAAAGTGTCCGCACGCTGCGCACTTGTAACAACTGCCAAACGGCTGATTTGTCTGGCAGCTCTTTAGCCGCCACCATTTTTTTATACTCCACCATTAAACTGGCATTAGTTGGCATTTGAATGCCATAACGTTTCGCCACTTGAGCTTTCACCTTACGTAAATCTTTAACGTCATTAATTTGACGCTCTACCACCTTTGTTAATATGTCACGAATCGCTTGGCTCATTAACGGCAGACTAACAGATTGTGTCAGAAAATCAACTTATTACGACTTGATTTTTTCAACAAAATCTGATTAAATTCCTCTATGGCAGATGATGAAAAAAAAGTAGCAATAGGGTTTTCCTTCGATAAATGTCAAAATATCACAGATGTTTTAGCAAAAATCGCAGAGCTACAAAACCATAGCGGTCATCTTTTAACTTCTGATGGCATAGTAAAACGCTCAGCCAATGACCTGGCTGCTGCTTTGTTAGATGGCCATATCGAGGAACGCGCCAATGAATATGTTGAAGAATATTTTGTTGAACTTGATGCTGAAATTACCAGAGAACAAACTCGGGAAACCAAGGATAGCGAACGAAAAAAAGATCTGCGTTTGCCCACTGATGGCGGCAGAGTTTGGCGACGTTAAAATATGCTTAAAACCCGAGCGGATGAAATTTTTACGTTGGTGGAAGTTGGCTACGATACAATTGCTCAACATTTTTCTCAAACCCGCCAAGCCCCGTGGATAGAATTTAATGATCTTAAACCGCTACTACAATCACCTGGCCAATTGCTTGATGTTGGCTGCGGCAATGGTCGGCTGATCCCCTGGCTGCAACAAAATTGCTCTGGCTTAAATTATTTAGGGGTGGATGTTTCGGAACAATTACTTTCCATCGCACGCCAACAATTCCCTAGTCAGCGCTTTATTAAGGCATCTATGTTGCAGCTGCCTTTCCCTGACGCTCAATTTGATGTAGTTGCTTGTGTAGCCGCTCTCCAACATATTCCATCAGTAGCTTACCGTGAGCAAGCTTTAACCGAATTACTTCGCGTTACCAAACCGAACGGCGTTCTATTTATGTTGAATTGGGATATCTACCAATCAAAATTTGCAGCTGCTTTGGCAACGCCGCCAGCCGGTTGTGATGTTGGTGATATTTTTGTGCCTTGGAAAAATGATCAGGGCAAAACTTTAGCTGAGCGTTACTATCATGCTTTCACGGTTCAAGAAATAAAAGATTTATGCACTAAAACTGGCTGGCAAATACGTACTTGCTCACCCAGTATTGGTGGTCATAACTTAGTAACTATTGCCACACGTAAAAATTAGTTTACGTAGGTCAAAATAATATCTAGACTTGATGTGGTTGGTTTGTTGTTCATATAGACCTCACATCCTCAATC
>CAYYTZ010000004.1:0-25114 GCA_964474735.1 uncultured Gammaproteobacteria bacterium
GAGAGAAGTTGAAATGAGTGAATTGCCCAGTTTATTAAGTACCCTTGAAGATTATAGTCGGCGACAGTGGAAGTTTATGCGCAGCGGTGGCGAAACAGAAGTAGCCATGTCTAGTAGCGGCAAATGGACAGTAGTAAGTGATGGCCATGAATATGTTTATGTTTTTGATTGGGATTATCCACACGGAACACAACGTCCGCTCAGGATGACAGCGGTAACCTTTCCCGGGTCCGTAGCAATTAGTGGCAATGGGGCAACAATAGTTTATGATCATAACTCTTTCACCTTTAAAGATCTGCAACCAAGTATATTGGTTAAGACTAAAGGGGTGCCGGTTTATGTTAGAGAATTGCCGGTGAACATGGAATATTTTGTATCTAATCCGGGCGGTAATAAAAATCTAAGAATTCGAACGACTTTAAGTTTGCCGCAAGTAGCGCTATTGAGTGATTTTGGACAAACCGTGGATGGTGAACCACAAGGCGTCAAAGGAAAAATGTTGGACTATGTCAATAAAACATTGCCCGGTTATGAAGTGGGCGAAGAGGGCCGTGAAGTTAATCAAACGGCGCATGCTTCAGAAACAGTGGACGCCAGTTTTACCATGCCAGATATGATTATGCCCGATTGGGTGGGTGATCTTTTAGAATTTTTAGGCTTGGATGATCTGTTTAATAATATGTTCGGTCAGCTTGCCACGCCCATGGAAATGTTGTTGAATGCGAAACTAACAGCCGAAATGACTTCCGAATCGGCCAGTCAGGCCGAAAGCGGTGGCATATTTCCACTATTCGGCTTAGGGCAAACTCAGCTATATGATGCTACAACCAATGAAGTTTACGACTCAGATCGGTTCTTCTTCATTTACATTGCATTTTAGTTTATTTAGATGAGTGTCAATTGTTTAACCTTGGCTTAATATTTATTTTTTTTACGGTCATGCTATACTATTGGTATGCGACGTATAATAGTATTAGGAATTATTATATTTAGTCTGGGTTCGGCACTAGCGGCTTTAGCCGAAGTATTTACCGAGGACGTAGTTACTAACGGAAATTTTACAACAGATCTTTCAGGTTGGACGACTTTAAATATTGATGCCAAAAACAATTTACTAGATCAATATCCAATTGACGGTCAGTTTTTAACCTTAGGCCATATTGGTGAAATTGAAGCGGTTCGGCAAAGTGTTACTATTCCGGCTGATAGTGGTTTGGCAACTTTATCTTTTTATTATCGGTTTTTCCCCGAGACGGCTGATAGTGGTGATTATTTACGAATTACTGTAGGCGATATTAGTGAAACTATTTCTGCCACGACCGGATCGGTTAGCCTGTGGACAGAATATAGTTTAGATGTTTCTGCCTTGGCCGGACAAACAGTGACGTTAGAATTACTGGTAAATAATAATAGCAGCAGTTTAACCTTTGCCGATATTGATGCAGTTGCTTTAACCGCTCAATCTTATGCCGAATTAATTGGCACAGTAACCGATAGTTCAGCTAAACCATTGCGCAACGCAGAAATAACTATAAAAAATCATAATAAGGAAATTGTTTGGAGCGGTACGACCAATAAAAAAGGTAAGTTTACCGCTACCGGTTTACCTGGAAGTAGCAAATCATATCGGGTAAAAATTACCAAAGGTGATAGCAAACAGAGTTATAATTTACGCTTAACTTGGGCAACCACCAAAGAGCGCACTTTCATTGTTGAGTAAATATGTGGTTGTTAGTATTGTTATTATTGTTTCCTGCCTCAACCCAGGCTAAGTCTTATGATTTTGATTTATACGATGAAATTACCGAATATAATGTAGACATTAGTATTTTACCTTCTGGTCAAGTTGATATTACAGAAGATATCACTTACGATTTTGCCTCACCCGGGCATGGGATTTTTCGTTCGATTCCGCAGCGGTACGTTGACGGTCCGCTGAACAAAAATATTGATTTAAATTTAATTAGTGTGACTGATGCCTCTGGTCATCCCTGGCCAGTAACCGAAGCTGATCCCGCTGATTTTAGTGAACCAGCTTGGAATTTAGTTTGGCGAATTGGCGATCAAGACAAAACGGTAGATGATGAACAACAATATATCATACATTATACCGTAGATGATGCACTGCTTTTTTTTGACGACTATAGTGAATTTTATTGGAATGCCATCGGTACTTATTGGACGGTACCTATTAAGTCGAGCACAATAACATTGCAGCTGCCGCCTGATAGTTTATCTAAGCTACATGAACCAACGTGTTATACCGGTGAGTATGGTGAAGATACCAATAAATGTGCTGTCACAGTGGATAACAATACAATAACGGTTGGCGTACAAAAATTAGATGCCTATAACGGTGTTAGTGTAGATGTGGCCTTTGCTCCTGGCGCCATTACCGCGCCAACCTTAACGGAACGATTATTTCATTTAGCCATCGATAATTGGTCATTAGGTTTATTGCCCGGCATTGCTTTATTGTTGATGGTATTAATTATTGCCGATCGACCGGCCAAATCACGGCGGCCACTTATTCCTATTTATGAGGCACCGGAACAAATTTTGCCGCATACCGCAGAATTTCTTTTAGTCGGAAGTAATACTGCACGCGCCTTTACTGCGACCTTGGTGGAGTTAGCCCGCACTGGTTATATACATTTTGTCTATGACGATAAGAAGAAAGTAGTTACACAATTACGGCGCATAAAAACCACAACGCCGAGCAATGATGCCATCTCAGTTACTTTGTTACAGGATTTATTTGGCACTAAAACCGAAGTGGTATTAAAAAATAAAACCGTCAATCAGTCTTATTATATGAGTCTGTTTAAAAAACAGAATAAAGACTTTGCCCATAGTCGAAATTGGTTTGATCGGCGCTGTGAAAAAATACATACTCTAAGTGTGTTAGTTGCCACATTACTTGGGATTGCCAGCGGCTTTATGGTAGTGCAGGGTTTTGATCATGGTTTATATCACTGGGGTTGGACCGGAATTGGTACAATAATTTGTATTGTGGTTTATGTTTTTTGGCAGCGCAAGTATCGGCCATTCAATGTTGCCGGGGCAGAGGTAGCCAATGCAGTAGAAGGATTTAAATGGTTTCTACGGGTGACTGAACAAGAACGGCTAAAATTCACTAGCTCGCCAAAATTGACTCCACAGTTGTTTGAGCAATTTTTACCCTACGCCATTGCTTTTGGTGTGGAAGAGCAATGGATCGATCAATTCAAAAATATTTTAGTGGAGCCACCATCTTGGCTGGAAGGCCCTGTACACGGATTGCTTTTATTAAGTGCCTTGCATACCATGGGGACAGTCTCTAGTCAGTTTAAAGCACCAGCTAGTAGCCGCAGTTCGGGCGGTGGTTTTTCTTCCGGCGGTGGTTTTTCCGGCGGCGGCTTTGGTGGCGGTGGCGGTGGCCGTTGGTAAAACAAAAAGGTTTAGCCTAGAATGCTTGCTTGAGTAGTTTTCCTCATGTACACTGGCTGTACTTTTGCCCTCGTCGTTCAATGGATAGGACACAAGATTCCGGATCTTGCGATAGAAGTTCGATTCTTCTCGAGGGCACAATTTCTCACTTATCCACACTTACTACACTTGATAGTATTTACGGCTGGAGTATAATAGTTTAGGTCTAATATATAATTTAGCGATCTTATATGTCCACATCATTAAAATCCTTTTTTATATCGTTAGTAGTTGGCTTAATCAGCGGCGCAATAGCTACAGTTTTAGTAGCAGGGTTAATTGTACTGAGTATTCGCAGTTATCCAGAGTTCTTTCAAAAAATAATTAAACTTGATACCAACCTGTTGCAAGAAACAACTGCTATTACCAGCACTGCTCCAACGCCAATATTAAATTCGCAGGAAGCGCAAATAATCAGCGTGGTTGATAAAGTAAAACCGGCGGTTGTTTCAGTCGTTGCTACAGCTGATGTGCCGGTATACGAACAATATTATGAAAATGGTGATCCATCCAGTGGCAGCGACACATCAGATCCATTTGGCGGAATGTTTGGCCCATTTGGTGGTTTTAATATTCCGCAGTATCGCCAAAATGGTACACAAGAGCAAGAAGTTAGTAGTGGCAGTGGATTTTTAGTTTCAGCCGATGGTTATGTTGTTACAAATAAACATGTGGTTGATCAAAGCGAAGTAGAGTATACCGTCATCACCAACGACGGCACAAAATATCCGGCAACGGTTGTGGCTAAAGACCCGACCAATGACATTGCGATTTTAAAAATTGAGGGCAATAATTTTTCGTACTTAGAATTTGGTGATTCCGATGCGCTGCAGGTTGGCCAAACTACCATTGCTATTGGTAATGCGTTAGGTGAGTTCAGCAATACGGTTTCGGTGGGGATCGTATCCGGTTTAGCTCGTTCTTTGGTGGCGGGTGATGGTTATGGTAATGCGGAAGAATTATCTGGCATTATTCAAACTGATGCGGCTATTAACCTGGGTAATTCCGGTGGGCCATTATTAAATGCGTCCGGTCAAGTGATTGGGGTTAACGTGGCGATGGCACAGGCCGAGAATATTGGGTTCGCTTTACCAAGTAACTTAGTAAAAAGCGTTTTTCAAGATGTGCGAACCGATGGAAAAATTAGCCGACCGTGGTTAGGGGTGCGTTATGTGCCAGTTACCGCAGAATTGAAAGAAAAAAATAGTTTGTCAGTTGATTATGGCGCCTTAATTCTTCGTGGAGAAACTGCCACCGATTTGGCGGTAATACCTAGCTCACCAGCCGATAAAGCCGGCTTAGTAGAAAATGATATTATATTGGAACTGGCTGGGCAGAAACTTGATGTCGATCACGATTTGACCAAACTGATTTCACAAAAACAAGTTGGTGATAAAGTTACCTTAAAAGTGCTGCATGATGGTAAAGAAAAAATGGTTGATGTAACGCTTGAAGAGCGGCAGTAAGTACCGTTTTATTGGCCAGCTGCGATACGATTAGCAATATTTTCTGCCTCGGTTAATTTTTCTAAAATCTGGATGGTTTCGTACGGACTATTTTGGGATTTAAGCGGCTTGGTTAACTCCTCACGAAATGTTTTTGCTACGTCGGCATATTCGGCCGCAGTGGCCGGTGTTAGTTTGGCGCGCATAGTAGCTTCTAAGTCATGCACTTTTAAGCTGTTGATAAACGTGGCAAATAATTCATGTGTATTATCATCGGGGTGGCCGCCAAAACCATTGGTTTCCCAATTTGCTTCAGCGATTGTAGCAAAAAAAGTGGCCGACAAACGTTTATGTAAATCAAAGATTGGTTTACTTTCAGCTAAACGAAGATGATTAAATAAGGCATGCGCGGTTTCGTGCCGGGCGGTACTTTGCACTTCATAAAGGTTAGATTCCATTAAATCCATATGCGCATCAGTCAAAGCAATAGTCGAGGAATTTCGTGCTGTAAAGGAACCATTTTTTTCACCGTTGGTTGGGACAATTAATATATTTGTTACAACTTGTTGGTCAGCCTCATATCCATAAAAGTCTGTTTGTAGGTCTCTTACTCCTCCAGTCGCATTATTTAAAAAGCCAGTGTAGACATCTTTAACTTGACTATCTTCACCTTGGTAATAAATGTTGTATTTAAAACCCATACCAACTTCAATTGTTTTGATAGGACGTTCGGGGTGGCTATAAACAAAGTCTGTAAGTTCTGGCAGACCAAGTCTTGTTAAATCTACATTCCAACCAACCGCTTCTGTTTCACTGCCCGTGGTTTCAAGAAAGCAGGTCGGTACCATAACATAGATAGTTTGTGAGTATGTTTCATTCGGTTGACCCTCATGTTCGTACTCTTTTTGTCTTACAGTGGTTTCTACCATTACCGTATTTCCATAATTATCTTTATATATTTCACTAGTATTGTGGCCCTGCCACCAAGTTGGAACAGTATCATTATCAAAGCGACGCAGTTCTACACTGGTTAATGTTCCGGGTAATTCTGGAGAACCGGTTGTTGGTTGGTCGCCTTGATTATTAACTGTAAAATCCCAGGAAATAAATGGGCTACTAATAACTCGTCCGTCATGTTTAAAGCCATGCAGTTCAACGTCATATATATCGTTTTCGGCAAACAATTCAGTCAACGTTTCCATACCAGTGCCTGGGTGAGTTCGAATAATATCCATAGCATTTAAAGATACGCCATTGTCAACGAGTAATTTACCATAGGTTTCTGCCAATGTGGCTTTATCGCGTTGGATGGCCTCTTGGACGCCCGCCACAGTAGCATTATAATTACTTTCCCAAACTGAATATTCGTCCTTGTTCAAACTGAGTGCATTAAACGTAGTGGTTGTTACAGTTGTGTCGGTTAGCCAATTTTCTACAACAACAGAAATACCAGCCGGCGTTGGTTTCATGCGAAATTGATAAATTGGCACATCAAGCATTTTTGTATCTACAGCTCCATCGGCTAACTGTCGTTGCAGCTCAAGTAATGGGTCAGTAGCTTGTTCGACAATTTCTGTTGTTCTAGCTGAGTCACCACTATAGGCAAAATCATTTTTTATTTGTGCCATGTCTTCTAACTCACTACTAGTAAGAGGACTAGTCACATCGGCCATCATTAGAACTCCAGAAATTTCAACGGTGTATCCGGCTTTTTCTGATTCAACTAATTTTGCTTTAAATTCTTTCCGAGCCTTTTGTTCTGGTGTTTCTTTGGCTTTTTCCGCTTTAATTCTACTCTGCTCAGCTGCTTGTCTTTCTAGAATATCGTGCTCTAAGTCAAAACAAATATTACAACCGGTAGTAGTTAAGGCAAATAATCCAGCGAGGGCAGTTTTAGCACGTTCACCAAGCCAGCCGCGTTCAGCGCGACGTTCAACCTGTTGTCCTGGTTTATTAAGACGTGGTCTAGGCTCCATACAATTGTTGAATTTTTTCTAAACAAGCAGTTTCAAATTTTTTTACGGTGGCTGCATCAGCGTGCCCTCGTTTTAAGGCAAAAGATCGGGTGACCATATTTGTCATTTCCGGATAGCGCAGTAGTGTATCTAGTAATGACTGTCTATCGTGTAGCGGCAAATTTTCAAGTAATTGTATCAAAGTAGGTTTAATTGATTTCATTTCCATATTATATCAGAAAAATGAGTTTTGTCAAATTTTCCCACTTTATTTCTCATGGTGGTATACTAAACAAACATCAAGTTTAAATTAATTATCAATATCTACGCTATGGGTTTCTTCGATAAAATTAAACAGTCACTAAATATCGGCGGTGTAAAATTGGTTTTAGTACCTACTCAAACCGTAGTCGCTAATGGCACAACCTTACCGGTAAAATTAACTGTTACGGGCGGAAAAATTAATCAGCCAATCACGGTGGTTGCAATTACCTTAATGCAGCGTGATGCGTGGGTTGAGCATCAATTAGGTGGTCAGCGCATACACAAGACTCAGACCATGACGTTAGCTAAGAAAGCCGAAACTACACCATTTACCATTACTGCAGGTGAACAAAGGGAATTCAATTTTAGTTTACCTGTTCAGGCAGTAACGGGCCTCGGCGCACAACAAACTGGGGTGATGGGAGCGCTTTCTAAGATTAGCGATCTGGCCACCAGCCGGAAACACGAGTGGTGGATTGAGGCTTCGGTAGCGATTGAGGGCTCCATGGATGCCTCGGTGAAATGTGACATTCAGGTTCAGCTGGAAGGATAGTTTTCCACAGATATTCCAATATCCTTGAAAATAGTGTATATTATCAACGAACTAATTTACTTAAACGGTAACATTTAGCACTATGGCTAAACCAATGACCAAAGCTCAATTCATGGCAATGCTCGCCGAAAAGTCCGGCATGAGCAAAAAAGAAGTCGCAACAATGTGGGAGATGCTTGTTTCTCTCATTTACAAACACGCTAAAGATGATGGCGAAGTAACTCTCCCTGGTGTTGGTAAACTCCAGAAGAAACATCGCGCTGCTCGTATGGGCCGCAATCCAGCCACTGGACAGCAAATTCAAATTGCTGCAAAAACTGTTTTGAAATTTCGTGTTGCAAAACAAGCTAAAGACGCCATTCTCTAGTTAGACTCGAGAGTAGTACGTTTTTGTAGAGGCAGCCCTAAAAAGCCGCCTCTACTTGTGTTTTTAGGACATTTTGTTTATACTAGGGCTGATATAATGAGTAATAATTAATTTTTTACAAAACGTATTATGCGAAAACTCACTGCATTTAGCGGCCTAGCGCTTTCACTTCTTGTGCTAGCGGGAGCCGGTTGTTTGGGTAATTCAACGCCACGTCCAACTGATCCTAATGGTGGTACAAATGGATCAAATGAAAACGCTGTCACTGCTGCAAAAACTTACGCAGTAGGTGAAGAGGCAACTGTTGGTGACATCGTACACCAAGTAGTTTCTGTTGAAACTATGGATACAATTCCATCTTCTGCAACCTTGCCAGAATGGGATTTAATTGCTGAAGATTTACCAGCCGCTGATGGTTTTACTTGGGTACACATTGATGGTGAAACAACCAATAATTCCAAAGAATCACAGTCGCTCGATTCTACATCAGTGGTAGTCTTAGACGCTGATAAAAACGAATTTTCAGTTTCTACAGATACAACGATTTATGTCGATGGTGACAAGTCTCCAGTATACATCACTTTACAGCCTACTCAGACGGTAGAATGGGAAGGTTATTTCCAAGTGCCAGCTGCTGCTGAAGGCTTAGTGTTAAAGGGAACTGATTTGGATTTCTTCTCGGAGAAATTCGTTTTGATTGATCTAGGATTATAGTTCAACTGGTTGGGGCTTTACCCTCACTTAACGTCTAACTAAGTCGTTCGGGTAAAGCCACCAACCATTTGCAAATAAAAACGGGGGATGGTACCCCTGTTTTGTTATTGAAGTCGTTAATAAAAAGGGTTTGGGGAGATTTCGAACAAACACTACGAGAGCGAGCTGTAGCGCACTACTGTACGCGAAAGTGAGCGGAGTCGTGTTTGAGAGGAATCCCCCCAAGCCAGTTAATTATTCGCTATCTTCTAAAGAATCCTCGGTACTAGTATCTTCATTCGTATTTTCATTGGTGTCCGTATCTGTTTCATCATCGGTGGTTGTTCCAACCACTACTTCGCCCGCTGTGCCGGTTGGCAGTTCAAACATGGCATTGGCAGTTTCAATTAATTGAGCTGCCGCAGTTTTTTGATCGCAACTATCTAAACTATCATAAGCCTCGCTAACAGTAATCAAAGCTCCATCGGCCGTATATTCAACTTGGCGTAAATACATATCACTAGGTACGGCATTAGTATAGCCACTTTCTTCAGCAGTAGGCCCATGCATGGTTTCTAAAATAATTTGACCGTAAATATCATCGCTCGGTTCAATTTTGCGTTCTACGGCAGCTACCTCGCCGCAAGCAGAATCCGATTTTGGGAAATATAACATTACCGTTTTTGTGTTTGTATCATCAGTTGTGGCGTTTGTGCTAGCTTCATCAGCCGCCTCATTAGTATTAGTTGTTGTATCGTCGGTAGCATCATTTGTGTTAGTAGTTGGCTCTACTAAACCCCCGTCTTGAGCGGCAGTATCATCAGTTGCAGTATTGGTATCGGCCGAGCTGTTGGTGATGTTCGTATTGGTATTAGCGTTATCGTTTGTGGAGTTTGAATTATTTGTCTTCTTAGACTTTTTTTCGGTAACTGTATTGGTATTAGTATTGGCTTGCTTGGTCGAAGCCGTGTTCGTAGTGGTACTATCCGGTCTAATTAGAACGTAGGTAAACCAGCCGATTAGACCAATTAAAACTGCGATAACAATCCAAAAAATAATGTAAAGTTGTTGTTGGGTGCGTTGTTTATTCATGAACATACTATACAACACCTTTCCCGTCTAAGCCAATATGCTATGATAGGGGCATGCCAAAAGCCACTTTAGGGTTAGCGTTTGTTCTGTTTATTACGGGTTGCAGCTTATTTAAGCAACCGATCATTCCAACGGCTGATCCGCTGGATGTCTTTCAGGGGCAAGTCCAGCAATTTGACGCTTCATTAAGTTTGGAAAATGATCTACAGAATTTATTTGCTAATAAAAATAGTGCTCCAGTTGGTACGTATGTGTATCCCATGCCGGATTACTCGACATTGCGTACTAAAAAAATGTTTGGGCAATATGTTGCTTCTGATAGCGGTGATAGTTTTTCTGGGTATCATACGGGTGATGACATTGAGGTAACTGACGTAACAGCTGAGGTACCATTTTTTTCGTTGGCTGATGCTACGGTTTTAAAAAAGGAAATTGTTAGCGGTTATGGCGGAGTTATAATTTTAGAATTTGTTGATGGTTTAACTGTCTATCACGCTTTATATGGCCATGTCGATCTAAATTCTATTACAATGGTGGTGGGTGACAAAGTTACAGCTGGTGAGCAACTTGGTATGTTGGGTGACGACGGATCGAGTGAAGCCGATGGTGAACGAAAACATTTACATTTTGCTATTTATCCTTTTGTTGGAACTGTTCTTTATGCAGGTTATACAGACAGTGATGTCGATTTAAATCAGTGGGTGAATCCAGCAGATTTTTTACGTGCCGCCAAAGCCACTCAACCAGCAGTATAATATTAACTGTTTAGGTCAGCCACTATCGTCATCAACTTGACGGCTGGTTTGATGCAGGGTATAGTCATTTTACCTTAACAATTTTTCTCCAGACGGAGGAATACCGGTTAAAGTCCGGAGCTGTGCCGCAACTGTAAGCTCGTTCATCACGAGCAAGCCAGGTCTACCGTTTGGTTGAAGTGCTCTCGAGCAAGGGCGAACAATTTTATTGTTTGTCACCTTTATGGATTTTCGCCTGCTCCGAAAGCAGGTGATTTTATTTTTTTTATGTCTCGTTCAACGCAACTGACACTTACAATTGGCACGGTGCTGGCGATAATGACTGGTTCGGGGTGGTTATTGTGGCAACAAGGCGATCCACAGTTAGAGCAAGTTGAATTTGTCACGACACCAACGGTTGGTGTTGCGGCTGAGCCGAGTATAGTTAACACTGCAGTAGAAACGGAAATTTCAACTGTAATGGATACTACAAATACTGCTCCGGCTAGTAACGTAAATATTTCGGCAACGCCAACAGGGCCGTCAATCACCACGTTAATCAATACTGACTCAACCGAATTAGAAACCGAAATTAACGCAGCCACGGACGCAGCCACCACAATAACTATTGCGACTGAATCTGCAGTGGTTAAGTCGGCAGTGCATGTTAATATCACTGGCCCGGCGATTAACGTGCAATGTGCTGTGGTGGTTGATGATACATCTACTGTGCAAGCAGTGATGCAACAGGCTAGCCGTGACTGCAAATTTTCCTACGTCGGCAAAAAATATTCAGGCTTGGGATTTTTTGTGGAAGAAATTGCTGGTCTTAAACAGAGTAAAGATAATGGTAAGTATTGGGTATTTTTAGTGAATGGTCAAAAATCACAATTGGGTGTTTCGGCGCGAACGGTTGAACCCGGCGACTCAATTCAATGGAATTATGAAGCAGAATATTAATAATAATTTACAAGTTATGACTAAATTTTTTTTGGTGTTAGTTATGGCACTGGTATTATTCCCACTAGCCAGTCGGGCGACGGATATTAATACTTATCATGCTCGAGTGCAAACTCCAGATGGTATTATTTATAATGGAGAGATATATATGAGTTCAGCTGATTGTATTATTACTGATGACACTGGTGATACGCATACTGTGGCCGGTACGCAAGCAATTTGTCTGGTGCAGTTGTTGGAAGACATGGGTCGACTTGATGCGACTTTTGGATATTATGATGGTATCGGTTTGTATCTTAAAAGTATTACCGATCTGGCCGCTGCCAACTATACTAATGATGACGTCAATTATTCTGAATTTTGGTCGTATTATGTGAATTATGTTTCGCCCAGTGTAGGTATGGATGCTTATGCCTTAAATGATGGTGATGATGTTGTAATTGCTTTTGGCCCGTATACAGACTCGGCTCTGCGGTTGCGGGTAACTGATAATGAAGTTTTGACCGGTGATAAAATTATCACTCGAGTGCAAATAGCGGCAAATACCGAGGGAACAAAATTTAATCCTGTTAAAGGGGCTAAAGTATATTTTAATGACACCTCAATTACCACTGACAAATTTGGTAAGGCCAGTTATGAACCAACTGTTGATGAAACAGCTGTTACCGTGTACGCCACAAACAATGCCGCTTTAATTTCGGAGACGCAAACGATTACTGTAGTAAAGCGTAATAAACAAAGTATTATTCTAACCGAGGCGGAAATTGCTGCCATGGCTACAGCCGGAGTAAATAAAATAAAAGATAGTATCGATGGAACCGACGGACTTATTTTTAGTAATCAAAGTATTTCCGAATGGGCGGCTATGGCTTTAGCTGCTAATGGTACATCGGCTGGGCGCTTGAGCCAAGGTGTTTTAGATTATGATCCAACCATAGCTGATGGTACTAATGAAATTGCCCGGCATATTTTGGCGTTAGTGGCTTTGGGTTATGATCCTTATTCTACTAACGGCATTGATTATGTTGCCCGGCTGAAGAAAACTAAGGAAGATAAACAATTCGGTAGTTCAGCGTACATTAACGATGATATTTTTGCCGGCTTGGCTTTGTTAGCCGCTGGTGAAACAGGAAATTCTGACGATGTATCGCTGGCTTTACGCGCTGCGAAAAAAGGTTTGAACAGCGATGGTGGGGTAGCGTTTGGTGTAGCTAGTCCTAAAAGTGATGTTGATACAACCGCCTTCTTTTTTCAATTCCTAGTCGCCGCAGACAAGGCGGGTAGCACCGTACCAATGGCGGCAGCTCGTAAATCGGCTTTGGCATATATTTACTCACAACAAAATTTAGATGGAGGGTTTGGCTATAGCGCTAACGAAGACTCAAATGCCGCTTCCACGGCAGTAGTTATTCAGATGCTAAATAGCGCTGCAGCACTTATCGATGCGATGCCGGCCACGATGGTATCTAGAAATTTACGCAACCCATATAATTATTTACAATCGATTCAAAAAGATAATGGTCAATTTGCCTATAGTAACGTGTTTAGTTCGAACTACGATGTGTTTAACACTACTTATGCGGTGATTGGTCTGACTCAACAGGCTTTGCCTATTATTAAGTAAAATGTTAGCCTTAGATTATGATACATTCAGTTAAAAATTTTACTCATCTAATTGGACAACTACCTGGCATGACTGATCGTCAAGTGGAAACGCATTTAGGTTTGTATGCCGGATATGTTAAGAAATTAAACGAAATTGAAGAGAAACTAAAAACGGTTAGTCCAACGGAAAGTAATTATTCTTATGGTGCATATTCAGAATTGAAACGCCGAGAGACGGTAGCGTTTAACGGCTCGTATTTGCACCAAAGTTATTTTGAGAACATGTCCGCCACACAACCGGAAGTGGGTTCGGAATTTCTCCAAGCTATAGAAACTTCGTGGGGTACTTGGGAAAATTTTGTTGCTGATATTAAAGGCTCTGCCGCCGCCACGCCTGGTTGGGTAGTGTTGACCAAGAATCAAGTTGATGGACGTCTCCATACCTATATTATGTATGAACATCATGTTGGATTTCCAATTCACAATAACGTTGTGATGGCGTTGGATTGTTGGGAGCACGCCTTTGCAATAGATTATGGTACAGACAAACCAAAATATATTGATAACTTTTTGAAAGTTGTCGACTGGGAAATTATCGCTAGACGGTTTGCAGCACTTAAATAAATTGAATAAGTGCGCGGTGGTTTTCTCCAAGCGACTTAGTTATACGTTAAGCGAGGAAAAGCCGCCGTGTGCTTAGGCTTTTTGCGAATTTGTGTTATACTAAGCCGGTTATGAAGAAATCGGTTAAGCCAGCTATTGCCCAAATTGAGCATGTTTCGTGTCGACGGTTATTGAATAGTATCCATGAAGCCGTGGTCATTCTTGATACAGATTTGAAAATTCATTATTTGAACGAATCTGGAGAAAAAATATTGCAAGTTAAAGGTAAAACCGTTTTAGGTAAGAAAATTGAGGGTACACTTAAATTATTCAGCGAAGTCAGCAAACAAGTTGAGCCATGGAACCTACAGGAGGCTCTTACCACTAGGGCGGTGCAGCCAGAACGGAGTGGTCTGCAAATTCAATTGCCGAACGAAACAAAAATTCCAGTCGCTTTTACCAGTTCAGCTATTCGAACAGATGATAATAATATTATTGGTGTAATGATAGCGATTCGTGATCTACGGCGTGAACGCGAACTCATTCGCTTACGATCCGAATTTGTCTCTATTACTTCTCACCAATTACGCACCCCAGCTTCGGCGGTAAAATGGTATATCGAAGCTTTGATTGATAACCGCCGCGGTAACCAGTTAAATGATTGGCAACAAGATAAGTTACACCAAGCCTATCAAAGCAACGAGCGCATGATTCATTTGATTAATGATTTGTTGAACGTGTCGCGTTTAGATTCCGGCCGTTTTGAACTACGGCCAAAACCCGTATGCATTCAGGCCATTATTGATGAGGTGAAAAGCGAGCTTATCCATTTTGCCAGCGCTCATAACGTGGAGCTGGATAATAATATTCCAACCGAGACGCCAGTGGTAGTGGCTGATGCCGATAAAATTCGGGAAGTGATAATGAATCTGCTGACGAATGCCATTAAATACAGTAAACCGGGACATCGCACCGTCACAATTTCTGCTTCACAACAAGCACCGTTAGTTGAGTTTTCGGTACATGATCAAGGCATTGGAATTCCAGAAAAAGATATTAAACACTTATTCGAAAAGTTTTATCGAGCCGATAACGCCATTGAATCACAAACCGAAGGTTCTGGTTTGGGTTTATATATTGCGCGTGAAATAGTGCGCATGCATGGTGGTGATATTACAGTGACATCGCAAGAGGGCAAGGGCACTACTGTTACTTTCACCCTACCAATTGATCAATCTAAATCGTAACGCGTATTACTATGGAAGCACCAGCTAATAAATATTCCGTCATTGTGGTAGAGGATGAATCGTTTCTTTCCAAAGTTTTATCGGAGCGTCTGGAAGATGAAGGTTTCCAAAGGATAGATGTAGCTAGTAATGGTGAAGAAGCCCTGCAAAAAATAAAAGCTAATCCACCAAGTATTATTTTGCTTGACATGATTTTACCAAAAAAGAATGGCTTTGAAGTGTTGCAAGAGTTGAAACAAGATAAAAAATTAAAAGATATTCCCGTGTTGGTGTTATCAAACTTAGGCCAAGATCAAGATATTGAGCAAGCTAAAGCGTTGGGAGCATCCGATTATTTAATCAAGAGTAATTTTTCCTTACAAAAAGTGATCAGCAAAATTTATTCAATTTTAGACAAACATGCTTAGCACCAAACAATTACAAGCAATTTTATTAGAGACTAAATTGATCAGCCCGGAAGAAGTGGCTGATGCCGTGGCGTATGCCGAAAAAGAACAGCGGCCGTTGAGTGAAGTGTTAGTGGAACGGGACCTGATTTCCGATGAACACGTTGGCCAATTGGTGGCGGACCAAGCTGGTTTGGAATTTATTAATCTACGTAAAGTGATGATTCCGGAAGCCACTTTGCGTATTATTCCAGAGCGCATGGCGCGGTCGAGTAATGTTATTGCGTATGACGACACCGCAACCGAGATTCATTTGGCGATGATCGATCCCAATGATTTAGCGACGGTTCACTTAATCGAAAAGAAAACCGGTAAGCAAGCCCGCCTAGCTTACGCCACCGAGCGTGATGTGAAAGAAGCCCTTAATTTATATCGCAAAGGTTTACAGTTTGAATTTCAGCGCATGATCGAAGTGGCAGCGGCCGAAGTTAAATCCACCAAAACCGAACAGTCACAAGTTTCTGCCATTCGCATGTTAGATACAATTGTGCATTACGCCTATGTGCAAAAGGCTTCAGATATTCATATTGAGCCAACCGGTGAAACTACAGTTATTCGATTTCGTATAGATGGAGTTTTACATGACGTAATAAAATTACCAAAGTATGTTCATCCACTCTTGATTACGCGCATAAAAATATTGGCCCGTTTACGCACCGATGAACATCGTTCGGCGCAAGATGGTAAAATGGTACAGAAGTTAGAGGAAGAAGATTTGGATATTCGGGTCT
Source organism: uncultured Gammaproteobacteria bacterium (assembly GCA_964474735.1). Classification (GTDB taxonomy): domain Bacteria; phylum Patescibacteriota; class Patescibacteriia; order UBA9570; family UBA9570; genus UBA9570. The sequence continues at coordinate 16,164 of CAYYTZ010000004.1, forward strand.
CAGTGTTGCCGATTTCTGATGGCGAGAAAGCTGTCTTGCGACTGTTGTCTAGCCGTTCCCGTCAATACGCCCTAGAAGATTTAGGGTTGGGTGAAAAAGACATTGCTTGTGTCAGAAAATACATCAAGCGGCCGCACGGCATGATTTTAGTCACTGGTCCAACTGGTTCCGGAAAGACCACCACCATGTATGCATTTCTTAAAATTTTAAATCGGCGGGAAGTGAATATTTCCACCATTGAAGATCCGGTGGAATACGCCATTGAAGGAATCAATCAAATTCAAGTGAACGCAGCAACCAATTTAACTTTTGCTGCTGGTTTGCGTTCGATTGTACGACAAGATCCGGACATTGTGATGATTGGTGAAATTCGTGATGAAGAAACCGCTGGGATTGCCGTGAATTCGGCTATGACCGGACATTTGGTGTTATCCACGCTTCATACTAATGATGCTGCCACTACCTTACCGCGTTTATTAGACATGAAGGTGGAACCGTTTTTAGTGGCATCGACCGTTAATATTGCACTTGGTCAGCGGTTAGTGCGGACGATTTGTTCGCAATGTGTTATGAGTGAAATAGTTAGCGGACAGGCTCTAGCAGATTTAGCGCGGCAAATTGATTTACAAAAATATTTTCCAAAATTACCCCAGCAATTACGGTTTTATCGTGGTAAGGGTTGTGTCCATTGTAATAATACTGGGTATCAAGGACGCGTTGGAGTTTTTGAAGTGTTGGAGATAACCACCGCCGTCCGAAAATTAATTATGGCCCAAGCCGATGCTGACCAAATAAAGCAAAAAGCGATAGAAGAAGGTATGACTACTATGTTCGAAGATGGATTACAAAAAGCTTTATTGGGTGTGACCACACTGGATGAAGTGATTCGGGTTATTAGCCAGTAATTATTTTAGCCACGTTATTATGCCGCGTTACCTGTACCAAGCCTATAATCAAATGAATGATCGTATCACTGGCGAACTTGATGCTAATTCTTATGATCAAGCCAAACAAACTCTGGAAGAGCAAAATTTAGTGGTAGTGACATTGCGTGAACGCACCACCTCGGTTTGGAAATTAGATTTAGGCTTATGGGTCAGCCAGCGCGAAATTACTTTCTTTACCAAGAATTTTTCGGTTATGTTGAGTGCTGGTTTAACTGTGGTGGAAGCCCTGATTATTGCCGAAGGGCAGGCGACCGGAAGATTAAAAAGTATTCTGCATGCCACTTTAGAATATGTGGAAAGTGGACATAGTTTGGCGGACGGTTTTGCTCAACATAAACGGAATTTTTCTGGAATTTATATTGATATTATTAGAACCGGAGAAATATCCGGAACATTGGCACGGAATTTTGAGCAGCTAGCCGAACGCTTGGCCGCAGATTTAGATTTGCGTCGTAAAATTATAGGAGCATTGTTGTATCCAATTATTGTGGTGTTTGCGATTGTGGCTTTAGGCAGCACCTTAGCGGTTTATGTGATGCCAAATTTAATTCGCTTATTCAATTCAATCAAAGTCCCTTTACCAGTCACTACCAAATGGTTATTGGCTGGCGGCACTTGGTTGGCCGAGACTTGGTTTTGGTTGTTGATAGGTATTGTGTTCAGCGCTATTGCTTTGCGTTTAGTTGTACGAATTTCAGTCGTGGAAGGTCTTTGGCATCGGATAATTTTAATGTTGCCAATTATTGGTCGTGTGGCTAGAGAAATTAATTTATCTCGAATCACTAGCACCTTTGGTTCGTTATTGCGCAGTGGTGTACCGATTGCCGAAGCACTACAAACCGTTGCACACTCAAGCACCAATCATGTGTATCGCCTTAATTTACAAAAAGCCTTACAGCATATTGAACACGGTGGTAATTTAGCGACTTTTTTTGAGCACTATCCGGCCCTTTATCCAGCTTTAATGTCGCGGATGGTAGCAGTAGGTGAGCGCACGGCTCAATTAGACAGCATGTTGTTGTACTTAGGAAAGTATTACGAACAAGAAGTTGATGCATCCACTAAACAGCTGGGAGTTATTTTAGAGCCGGCTTTATTAATTGTGATTGCCGTGGTGGTAGTATTTGTTGGTTTGTCTGTGATTCAACCGATTTACCAATTTACCGCGTCCATCGGTCGAATTTAATAATTATATGATAGCGTTTCGCGCTGGTTACTCGTACCTCCAAATCTTACTGGTGGTGGCCTTACTGGCCATTCTGGCGGCAGTGGCTTCGCCGTACTATGTTAGTTGGCAACAACAACAACGAGTGCAGAGCACAACTTTACTGTTAATTTCTGATTTGCAAAATGCTCAGACCAAAGCGATGCAGCGTTACTATAACGATACCTGGGGGATTCATATTAATGACAGTGCTAAAGCCTATACGGTTTTTCACGGCTCAAGTTACAGCGCAATGGACAGCAATAATTATGCAGTAACTTATCCCAGTTCGGTTAGCCTTAGTCCCAATCAGGATATTGTATTTTCTCCTAGTAGTGGCGCCTTAGCCAGCGCCAGTAGCGTCACGATAACTGTTACATCAGCTAGTATAGCCACCGAAACCCAAACTATTTACATCAATGCCCAAGGACTTATCGACTAAACAATCTAAATCAAATCGTCAGCACTCTCAGCCCCGCGGTATTTTGATTGTTGAAGTAGTAATGGCGATTGCGATTTTTGCCATCTTCGCCAGTGGTGCCATATATTTTTTAACTGCTAATTTATTTAGTGCGCAAGCTGCCCAATGGCGTAATCAAGCTGTGGCTTATTTACAGGAGAGTATGGAAGCTGTCCAATCTATTGATCGTTATGCTTGGAATGAATTAGCCGATTCACCAACTGACGGCTATGGTTTAACCGTTGTGGGTGGCGTTTGGACTTTGTCGGCTGAACCGGATCATCCTAACGCCGATGCAAGATTTACTCGTTCCATTTCTATAGCGGATGTGTATAGAAATACCGCCGGTGATATTGTAGACAGTACCGATAGTGAGGCGGTTTTTGATCCTCATACGCGGGCGGTAGTAACTACTATTATTTGGGACGCTAATAGTACTGGCCGCACCAGCAGTATCGCGGCGCCAGTTTATTTAACTGACTGGGACGCTAGTAATATTATTACAGATCTCACCACTGATTGGTCTACTGGCACGAGTGACAATTTACGCATTAGCGATATTGATGATGGTGAGCTGCAAATAATTCAACCAACCATGGAATTAGGTACAGTTACCGCCACCACTACTGCCCAAACAGTTATCTTGAGTAACGAATATACTCAAGCAGTGGTGGTTACCAGCGTCCTCGACGGTAATAATCTTAATTCACCGGTTAGTGCGCGCGTCAGCAATGTTACGGCAAACAGTTTTGATATTCGCTTATCTTTTCCGATTGATAATTATGCTCCCATAACCACTAATAGTGAGACAGTTTATTATATGGTAATTGAAGCTGGAAAATGGACCTTAGGTGATGGCGCCACTAAATTAGAAGCTGGAATTATGGAAGACGTTTCGCAAGTTAACTGTTCAACCTGTGGCAGTTGGAATTTAGGAACGGATATATATTATCAACATACTTATACAGCAACACCGTTAGTTTTTCATCAGGTAGTGACCAATAATGATAGTGATTGGATAACATCGTTTGTGGCAGATGACGCTAGCCCCTCAGTACCGCCGGGCACGGATGGTTTCCAGGTTGCCCTAAATGGTGCCGAAAGTACCACGGCTCATGATCCGGAAGATATTGCCTATGTGGTGATTGAACAAGAAAAAGTTGATTCGTTTGAAGGTGTGAATTTTGAAACTGATGCTACTGGTTTGGCCATGCGCGGTCAAAGCTCGGCGCGGTTGAAAGAGAATTTTGATCAAACTTATGGCACGGCGCCCTTTGTCTTGGTGACGCAGATGAGTATGCGGTACATTGATGGAAGTTGGTCGATGCTTGATTCAATTTCGACTAGTCAAATATCTATCTACGAAGATGAAGACCAAACTTTAGACAGCGAGCGTTACCATAACGTGGAATACGGTGGGTATCTAGCGTTTGCCAGTACTGGAACATATTATTTAGACGATGCCTCGGTGGCTTATGATGAACCACCTATGGAGGTTGGTGTGGTCCAAGGTGTTGTCACTGGCCATTTGGAAGTGGGCACAACTTCGGCTTCAAGTAGTTGGTCAACAGTGACTTTAACCAATACTTATACCAACCCAGTCGTAATTGCTAGCATTCTTGATGGTGGTAATCCAAATAGTCCGGTATCAACGCGCGTAAAAAATGCTAGTGGTAATAGCTTTCAATTACGCTTAGATTTTCCACCAGACAATTTTTCCCCCACAACCACCAACAGTGAAACGGTTTATTATATGGTGGTGGAGTCTGGTGCCTGGATTATGGGTGATGGCGAAACTAAAATTGAAGCTGGCATTGCCGAAGATGTCTCGCGCGTAAATTGTTCAACTTGTGGTTCTTGGATGAACGGCACGACCATAGATACTATTAACAGTTATTCTGTGTATCCTACTTTCCTACATCAAGTTATGAGTGAAAATGATACCAGTTGGATTAGCTCGTATGCCGCGGCTGCAACCAATAACATTTATCCACCTAGCATGTCTAGAGGTATGATGGTGGCGCTAAATGGAGCTGAGGTAACTTCAACCCATGCGGCGGAAGATATTGGTTATGTGATAATGAAACCAGAAACAACTGATACCGCTGATGGTATTAAATTTGAAACTGATCTGTCTAGTCGAATGGTGCGCGGATATAATGATCCTCGCTATAGTGAATTGTTTGATCAAACTTACACTACCGCCCCAATTGTATTTGTGTCTCAGCTGGGAATGAGCGCTGCAGATGGCAGTTGGGCCATGGTTGATAATGTCACAGCTACCACTTTAACTATTTATGAAGATGAAGATCAAACCGCCGATTCAGAGCGTTGGCACTGGCGTGAATATTTTGGCTATTCTGCTTTTGCTTCGGCTGGCAGCATGACGCTAATTGATCAAACCTTTTTACAAAATCCGGTAGTGGTTAATTTGCATAATACTTATACCAATCCGGTTGTCATCACTACTCCATATATTACCAATGACATCTGGTCACCGGTCTCTACCCGAGTGTACGATGTTACGAACAATTCATTTACATTAAAGCTTGATTTTCCGGCAGATAATTTTTCACCAGTTCATACTAATTTTTCGGATGATGTTTATTATTTAGTTATGGAAGCAGGTGATTGGCAAATCGGTGATATGAAAATTGAAGCGCATATTGATTCAATATCAACAGTTGGTTCTGACGCCAATGGTTGGACCGGCACAACAGTAAATTTTGATCACTATTATCCCAATCCACCAGCTGTATTGCATCAGGTAATGAGCAATAATGATAGTGATTGGATTTCGAGTTTTATTAGTAAAGTTGGTTCGTACTCCGATCCACCAACCAGTAGCTCTATGTATCTTGGATTAAATGCTGCTGAGGTTTCGGTAAGTAATGTGCATGATGCGGAAGATGTTGGGTGGATTGCCTTCGAGAATGTTGGTACTGCAACAGTTGACAGTCTGGAATTTCGAACATATAAAGAAGATGAATTTGCTTTCGGACATAGCGATGGTTGTTATAGTTATACACATGGGGGCACGTACAGCGCCCCAATCGTTTTACTTTCACAAATGAGTATGGATGGCTACGATGGAGGCTGGGCATCAATTTGTGCTATCGACAGCACTAATGTCAGTGCCCATATTGAAGAAGATGATTACAGTGACTCTGAACGTTCACATTATGACGAAGCGGTTGGTATGTTAATTTTTCAAGAAGCCTTTGCTTCGTCTGGTGTGGTGGACACCAGTCACAATATTTCCGGAACATACGAATCTCCGGTATTGGGGGACAGTGACATTTATCGTAATTTTAATATTATTGAATGGGTTGAACAGGCCGATTGTGCCAATTGCGAAATTTCTATTCAAGTTCGAACTGGCGGAACTCCGGCTGCGGTTGCCACCGCTACTTACGTTGGGCCAGATGGTACAGCCGCCACTAGTTATAGTACGGGCGCCGGAGATCTATTAGCACTAACCCATTTAACTCATCCCTATATTCAGTATTATATTTCGTTGGAAGGGACCACCGCGGAATCACCAATTTTAGAAGATCTCACCTTAAGTGCTTATGAAAAATAAGGGCTTTTCAATTTTTGAAGTGGTGGTCTATATTGCGATTGTTTCTGTAGTGATGGTCTCAATTTTGGCAATTGCCGCCGAGAGTATGTCTAGTCGGGTTAAAACTGTAGCCATGCAGCAAGTGAATTATCAAAGTCAGTTTGTTTTGAGTCGCTTAACGAATGATGTGCGGGCGGCTACGGAAATTGATGTCACAGCTTTTGCGGCAGATATTTTGACAGTTACGTTAGCCGATGGCACAACGCATCGCTATGAAGTAATCGCCAATCAATTAACGTTAAGTGTTAATGGGGCAACGCCGGTGGCTTTGACTACAACTGCCGTGACGGTTGATACATTTGCTTTGGAAAATCGGACGCCCATCACAGTTAGTACCGCCATTCACGATGTGGCGATTACTTTAAGTTTAAGTAGTGCAGCAAACAATGTTAGTCCAAACTATGCGGCAACTCAAACTTTAACTACTTCTGTCAGTACGCGTTTATGAAATGTCTGAAACGACGTACAACTCAACAAACAACTCAACCGGCCGGCTATGTTGCCTTAATTACAGTGGTGTTAGTAATGTTAACGGTGGTGGTAGTTGGTGTAATGGTGACATTAATTGGTGCCAATGGTTTGTTGACGGGCTTTGTCCATAGTCAAGGTGCACAAACGTATTATGTGGCCGATAGCTGTGCTTATGAAGCGTTGCTTCGGTTAAAACGTGAAGGTTTAGCCTATGTTGGTAGTCATACACTTACGTTAGGAGATGATGATTGTACTATCGAAGTCACCAATACATCTGGCACGTTGGTTGATGTAGTAATTAGTGCCAATCATGATTCTACTACATACCGGACGGTAGATTTAACCGTTGATACGGCGGATTTAACCGTTGCCCTCTGGCAGGAAGCCGACTAGTACGCTACACTATATACCATGAAAATTATTGGGGTTAATTTTTCTGATACTTCAATTGAAGCCGTCGAATTAGAGCAAGGTTGGTTGCAAGCACCAAGTTTTACAGCTTATAGCCGAGTGGTTTTACCGGACGGCAATATTGATAATGGAATTATATTAAATAGCGCTGTAGTCATTGAGCAATTGCGTAAATTATTTGCTCAAGCTAAGCCGCGAGCGATCAGTGGTCAGAATGTCACCTTTTCATTACCAGAAAGTCAGGTATTTTCTCGTCTGTTAAGTTTTCCTAAAAACAGTTCCACTGAACAAGTTAAACAAACCATCGTAGATCAATTATCGCGTTTTATTCCATTTGAACCAAGTGAAGTAATGTTTGATACTATGCCAATGGGTACGCGTGGTGATAAGCGAGATGTTTTGTTGGTAGCCGTACAAAAAAACGTGGTGCAAGGTTACGAAACGGTGGCGGCTCAACTGGGCTGGACATTAAAAACAATTGAATTGGAATCGATCAGTTCGGCTCGAGCGGTTTTGGCCGCAGTACCAGCTAGGCAGGCCGTGCTGTTGTTGGATATTGGTGCCCGCACAACTATTGCCAGTTGGTTTGATGCAGCTGGCTTACTGTACAGCTATAATATTGCGCTGGCCGGTAATTATTTTACCGAGCAGTTAGTTAAGCAATTGCACTGCACTCTACTGGAAGCGGAGCAACGTAAACAGGCCGAAGGGTTTTTTGGGCCGGTCGCAAAAATTTTAACCGAAGCCTTTACGACCATTCTTTCACAAGTGCGCGAGGGTATAACCTATGTCCAATCAAATTATGAGCTGCCAACGGTAGCGGTGCGTTTACTGGGTGGTAGTGCGCAATTGCCTCATTTAACTGATTTTATATCTAATCAATTGCAGATCGAAACCACTTTAGCTACGCTCTTGCCGGGGATCAAGAAAAACGGTATAGTACAGTTGCTTAAACAAGACGGTTCAATTTATTATAATGCAGTCGGATTAGCACTTGGTTCGACAAAAAATTATCAGCAGCGCCCGGCGATAAATTTTTATAAAAAACATTAATCGAGGAGTGATTATGAAAAAAATAAAACAAGGTTTTACATTGGTCGAGCTATTAATCGTTATAGCCGTGATAGCAATTTTAGCCGCTGCAGCCTTGGTAGCGATTGATCCAGCCACTCGAATTAACGAAGCTCAAGATTCCGAACGTTGGAGTGCGGTTAACGCTTTAATGGACGCGTTTCTACAATCAACTGTTGATCATGATGGATCGTATCCTTCAACCATTACAGCTGATGGTTTAACTTATATGATCTCAACTAGTTCCGGCGCCTGTTCAGTGTCTGGTTGTCCTGATACAGTTACTTCTTGTTTAGATTTTGATGAATTAAGTACCGATGGATACATTGCTTCACTGCCAACCGACCCAGATGGTGCAACAAGCTATGGTTCAGCTCAAGGTGGAACTGGGTATACAATTAATGTTGCGACGAATGGCATTATTACTGTAGCGGCTTGCGGAGGCGAAGAAGAAACCATTGAAATAGCGCGCTAATCTGACGCAGGTAGATACCTTGTATACTGTTCGATTCTCTGACTGTAAAATAAAAACGTTACTCAAAGTGGTAACGTTTTTTATTTATTTTGATCCAACTGTGCCGATGGGTTCAGCCGCGTAGCGGTGAACGAATGTCCGGTGGACATTCCGGAGGGAATCGACCTTCACTGCGCTTTCTTCTGAGTTGCCATACAAAGATTGCTACCTAAATAAGTAGCAATTTTGTTTCTGACGATGAGACTGTGCCGATGGTGGGAATCCTCCTCCGCCGTTGTTCGCGACCGCAA
>CAYYTZ010000005.1:0-21323 GCA_964474735.1 uncultured Gammaproteobacteria bacterium
CGGCTCCATTTTATATTTAACTGTTATTTAGTTATAACTAGCGATTGCTTTGGGCTTGATACACCGCCGCTCACCGCCTTAAATATATATGTTCCAGCTTTTAAACTTAACTTTTTAGCTTTAAATGAATACTCATAATAGCCAGCGTTGTCCGTAGTTACCGTATCAATTAATGTAAATTTACTTGATCCGGATTTTTTTCGGTAAATTTTTACGGTTTTATTAGCGTAGTTTGATTCTCTCCAACCATATAGGGTAGCTTTTTCATTACGGGCTACAGTAGCATTAATTAGAGCCAAACTTAAATCTAATTGTTCTTTTGCCACAATTTGTTTACTAACAGTAGATGAATCGGCTGTTACGCTGGCTGTGTCCGTACTGCCATCACTAAATGTTACTTGAATATCTATCAATACGCCGCCATCGTCAGTAGGAGTAACGCTCATAGAAGCTTGATCATCATCAACGAATACTGCCAAGTTAGTGGCATCAATGGTTTTTCCGGACATGGTACTCATTAACTCCAGCATACTGGCGGGAAATTTCATTTTGAAGAATCCACTGGTGTCAGCTGGTCCATTTAAAATTACACCAAAGGCGGCATCCTCTGGTCCGGTTGGTGGTATGATTTGAAAATCTTGAACCGTGGTGGCAATATATCCGCCGCTCATTGCAGCTGGCGGACCATTACCCGGAACTGGATTGTCTAATGATGGATTAGGAACGGTGCCGATGAACACAAAAACGAATTGTTGACTTATGCCCATATCTGGAATATAAAAGTCACCAGTAGTAAAAGTTGCGGTGTATTGATATGGTTCGGTGGCAGAATCTAAACTGAAATCTGTTATATTCGCACCAGCTGCCATAATAAACGGCGCGGCATCCAATTCATTTGCGTCATCAGTTACAGTAAAGGTTGCCGTATAAGTTGCTGTTCCGGTTTCCGCGGTATAGTTAAATGCGGTCACCTTTTCAATAATATCAGCTGGACCGGCGGAAGGAACCATGTCGCTAACATCTGTTACTACGTCAGTCGCATCACTTGATGTGACTGTGCTGGTAACGGTAAAGGCGTGACTAGCTAAAGGTACCATAGCAAAAAGCCAAGCACCCAGACAGCTAGCAATTAGTTTGTATTTTTTCATATAACCCCCTTAATTTTTAGGTGATTAATTAATGTCAGTAGTATAACATAATTGGTTTTTAGAGTCATTTGACTTGTGTTATTATACTAAGCTATATAATTGCAACAATAATATATTCTTGCGCAGTATTAGCCATTTTTAGTTTTACCGTATCACCAATTAAGTGCCCCAATAATACTGAACCAAGCGGGGATTGGTACGAAATAATTCCAGCTTTTGGATTAGTTTCACTAGAACCGAGAATTTGAAAAGTTTGTTCGCGATTATTGTTGCGGATAGTTACAGTATGACCAATTTGCACAGTTGTGTTGCCAGCTGGCGCAGCAATCATTTCCGCATGATTAATTTGATATTGCAGTTCTTCGATGGCTCGGTTCAAAGCCCGGAGGCGACCTTTGGCAATTTGGTATTCGGCATTTTCAGAAAAATCACCATTTTCACCGTACTGTTGAGTTTCTTTAATGGCTTGCGGCAAAGCGGCCTTAGCCTGAGCCAGTTTTTTTTGCAAGATTTGCAGTTTTGCCTTAGTAATTTTTGGATCAAATTGGGTAAAAGTATATTTACCGAGTTTTCGATTAGGGAGACGCATAACCCTACTTTATTGGCGGTTGCGCAGGCGTGGTTGTTTGAGTTGATGTTTTGGCTTTACCGCGGGTAATGAGCACGATAACTACAACGGCTACAATTAACAAAATAATTGCAATGATCCAGATATTTTTTATGACCAACACTAAGCCCCACAATAATAACCATAAAGATAAACCAAATAGGCCGGCAAAAAAGATAATCACCCCATCTAAACCACGATCCAGATGTTTGCCTAAAATTGGAACGAAGCGGAAGATGTTCGTAAAATAGGTGAGTGGACCCACTACCATGGTTGCTCCTAAAACCATTAAAACGAGCGCCACAATGCGTAAAATCCATTTAGTTGCACTATCTGCGGTGGCTAGAGCGGTTTGGGTTCCGGCATAACCAAGGTTAGAAACGATAAACAGTTTATCTCCGCCATTGGAAATTTGATCAGCGGCAGCTACGCCTACTACTAAAACACTTTCATTCGGTTCAAAATAAGTATACGAAGTTCGACGATCACCAACTTTTGGTGTGCCGGAATAATTTTCGGCATAAATAATTTTATTTTCGGTATTGTACCAATTTACTGAAGAGCTTGGTTGCACAGTATATGCGCCAACTGTGAATTTGGCAAAGTCTTCAGTTTTTCCATTCTCTATTGCATCCCAATCGTATTCCGCCACCATATTACAAGCTTCACAATTATTACCGTTACTATCACACTCGTTTGGCAGTTGGCGAATTATTTCCTGATTACTATTAGTGCTGCCGCATTTCTTTTTTTCACTGCGCACATATTCTTCAATGGCTGCTGCGCTGTAGAGGCACGATACTTTGGTTTCAGCGGCCGGGTTTGTATCACTATAGCAACTGATCGGTTCCGTAGTGCTTAGTGCACCCTCAATGGCAATATAACCATCCTGTAGTTCTGTAGCGCTGATTTGTTTGGCCGATAAAAAATCGGCTTCGCGGTGTTGTGATTCAGCAAACCAAGCTGCTATAGGCGAACCAATCACCATTAAAGCTAAACCAATAACCGCTCCGCCTAGACTGGAAAAAAAAGATTGCCCGCGGCGACGAATAGACGGCAGGCCATTGGCGCTTATGCCAGATGTGACGCGATTTAATAAAGACATATAATAGGAATATAGAATAATTAAATATCCGCTTTAGTAGCGGTTTCTGGTATTAATTTTATGGTTGGAATTGAAATGAGTGTAATAATAAATTTAATTATTATATTGGTGATGATAATTTGCCATACAGTGATCATTGGTAAGTTGCCGATAAACGCAATTCCACAAAAAATGACGCTATCAATCACTAGGGCAACGCTATTTGAAAATAATACTCCTAACATGTCGCCAATTTTTTTATAGACCAGGCTAAAGATTTCCGTATCAACCAGTTCAGAAATTATTTGCGCAATAATGGAAGCGGCCGTAATCCGCCAGACCGGCATTAAAACTGACTCATAGGCAGCTTGAAATGCCCAAGTGGGATCCGGTTCCATTTTACCAATTAGCCAAAATAGCAAAACCATCAAAACATTCAGTGCTGCTGCAATAATTACAACTTGACGAGCCACGCGTTTACCGCAAGATTTATGCACAAAATCACGCACAGTAAATGACAGTGGGTAAATAATTGTGCCACCATCCACGCTTAAATGTATCCAGGGCAGGAGAGCAATTTTAGTGGAAAGAATATTGGCAATCAATTGACAGGCAACATAGAGTGAGGCGCTGGCAATTGGAATATTAATTTTTTTAAACATAATATAAATTGTAGTATAGCGAGGATAGCAATTTGGCACAAATTATTTCGTTAAAAAATAAGTTGTCAGGTCGCTGTTGTTTGCTATACTATAAACATTAGTTTAACTGTAAATAATAATATCCATTATGAAAGTGCCTACATCGTTAATACTTTGGGCGATCAGTTTAAATTTATTCATACCGAGCGGGTTAGTTTTAGCTGCAACTGATGCTGGTTTAATTGATCGACAAGACACAGCTGTAGCAACCAATTTAGGTCTATATGGCGCGCAGCCAATGGATATTACAACTGATCCGAGTAATAGTGCATATGTGTATATGGCTAGCTATGTGCCAAATGGAATTTTTTACTCGAGTGATGGTGGAACTACTTGGAATGGTTTAGCGAATGATTCGGATTATGGGGCTGGGAAAAGTGTAGCAGTAGATGCTAATACAGGAGATGTTTATGCTTTGGTTGGCGATAATATCATTAAGAGCACGGATCATGGTGAAACCTGGGAAAGCTTGACGGACAATTTAGTTGACCATCCGATTATTGGCGAGACATCATTGTTCACAAGTAATATATATGTGGCTGCAGTAGATAGCGGACAGGTGCAAATAAGCACTGACGGCGGTATTTCATTTACCGAAATAACTTTGGCTGCGGCTTCGAATAGTCTGGGACACAACATAATTAGTTTGGCAGCCGATACAAATGGAACAATCTATGCCATTTTGCAAGACGAAGCGGCTGAAACTAGTACATTATTTCGTTCACAAGACAGTGGCTCCACCTGGGCTGACCTGGCTGTAGAAAACGCCGGTATAGTTACCGGATCACGTTTTTATGGAGTTACCGTTGACCCAGCTAATTCCGATCATTTAGTTTTAGCATCATATAATCCGAATTACGATAGCTATCATAGTTTAGATGGTGGTGCGAATTGGTTAGCGCTTGAAAATAATGGCCAATTCATAGGTGGCAATGAAGCTGTTTTTAATGGAGCGGGATCACTTTATCTTGGGAATTATTTTACCGCGGATCCTGAATCAATTACTCCTACTTGGACCGCTATTACCACGACAACTCCGTTATCTTCGGTCCGCGGCGATATTTACGCTGTTGATTACACCAATCCGTTAACATTGTATTCAAATACCGGTTTAGGAGTGGCAAAAAGTGAAAATGGTGGCACAACTTGGGTGGATCAAGTTGATGGCATGACGGCCGTTCAAACATTTGATATTGCTCAAGCCAATGATAAAAATATAGTTTGGATTGGTGCCAATGGTGGTTTAGCCAAAACCACAAACTTTACCGACACCGTACCAACTTGGGAGTATCCAATTTTGCCGGACGTGGGCATTTCTTCAGTTCAAGCCGTTTGGGTAAAACCGAATAATGGTAATTATGTAGTGGCCGGTTTAAGTGATTATATTAGTATTTCAACCAATGGTGGTGCAACTTGGAATCATGCTTCGACGCCAGCTTTTTTTGGCCGGATCGAAGAAATTGTGCCATCGTCTGTAGATAGCCAAACACTATATGCGGTATATACAAATACTAGTTTAATTGATGATTATTACAATGGCGGCGTGTTGAAAAGCATTGATAGTGGCGTTAATTGGACTGAATTAAATTTTCCAACAACTCTCGCCAGTTCAGCTTTGGCGGTTGCAACTAATGATGGGCATGATGTGCTGTATGTTGGTATCGGCTCCGGCGGCAACGAAACGGGAGTCTACACATATAATGGCACAAATTGGGAAAAACTTGATGAAGATTTTAACGGCTTGTATGTAAATAATATATTGGTGCAACCTGAAGATAACAATATAATTTTTGTCAGTTGTGAAGCCGCTAGCACAATTGGTAGCTTATTTAAGTCGACCGATGCTGGAGCCACCTGGATGGTTATTACGGCAGGTCTGACTGATGCTAATCATTTAGGCGCCATGGCGGTGCAATCCGATAAAAATGATACGATGTATTTAGCTGGTCAAGAAAGTAGCAGTAATCAAGGTTTAATCTATAAATCTACTGATGGTGGCGAAAGTTGGAGTACTTATTATACTGGTTTGAAACAAGAATTTTATTATGCTTTACAGTTTGACGGGTTAATATCTGGCAACGATCGTGGTTTGTTCAGTTTAAAATCGCTTGGCAAGATTACGCTCAAATCGTATCGGCAAAATGGTCAAGCCACCTTACGAATAACTTTACGAGATGCAGCGACGCGAGATGTATTAAGTGATCGGAGTCTTAAAATTTATAGAAAAGTTTCCGGCCAGACGTGGAAAATAATCAAGCGTGCCACAACCAATAAACGTGGCAGAATCGTAGTTCGAGCCGCGGCCGCAAAAAAAACAAAATTTAAAGTTATTTGGCAGCCCCAGTCGGCTGATCAAGCTGAGTACACTAAAACCACTTCGCGACTGTTAACTATAGACTAGAATATTTTGACTCTTAGAGTTATGGTTTGTCCAGAATTATTAGCTCCCGGTGGAACACCTGCCAAAGCCAAATTAGCCTTGGCGTATGGTGCCGACGCCGTCTATTGTGGCATGAATATATTTGCTTTAAGGCAACGGCCAGGAAATTTTACCTACGAAACATTGACCGAGACAGTCAATTACGCCCATGCCTTGGGCAAAAAGGTTTACGTGGCGATGAATGTGTTTGCACACAATAGTCATCTAAAGGTAATTGAACGAGCGCTGAGAAAATTACGCATCATTAAACCCGACGCTTTAATAATATCTGATGCTGGGGTGTTTAGTTTGGTGAAAGATTTAGCCCCAGAAATCCCTATCCACATTTCTACCCAAGCCAGTATTACCAATGCCCTGGGCGTTCAGTTTTGGTCCAAGCTTGGCGCCGCCCGGGTAATTTTAGCGCGTGAATTGAGCTTGCCGGAGATTAAAGAAATTCATGAACAATTTCCGAATATCGAAATTGAGACGTTTATCCATGGGGCACAATGCATGGCCTATTCTGGTCGCTGTATGTTATCGGCCTATCTGACCGATTCGCGTAAAGCCAATTTAGGATCGTGTGTAAATTCTTGCCGGTGGCAATATAAAGAAGTAGTAGAAACCCAACGACCTAACGAAGTGATTACTGTAGAAGAAGATGAATTTGGCACATATATTTTTAATGCCAATGACATGTGCATGATTGAAGATTTAACGCCATTGGTAGAAACCGGGATAGTGTCATTTAAAATTGAGGGACGGGGACGCAGTGAATTTTATGTAGCCCGAGCCATTAAAGCATATCGGGAGGCCTTAGGTTTAGTGGGGGACACTAGTTCAGCGGCCGAACGTCGATTGCATGAATTAAAAGAACTTTTACTAAATAGTTCACCGCGAGATTTTGATACCGGATTTTTCTTTGGTTCACCGCGGCAAGCTGTTTCCAAGCGCACCACGGCTCCGACGCACAAATTCGTGGGGCAGTGCTTAACGCGAGTTGATGATCAAACTGCGCGGGTGTTAGTTAAAAACGAAATATATTCCGGCGAAACTGTTCATGTTATGACGCCGCATGACGACTACGAATTTAAAATAGACAACATCATTAAAGCTGACTCAGGCGAAGTAATACCAGCAGCTTATGGTGGCAAACAAGATGAAATTTTATTGACTCTACCAAAACCGGTTAATGAGCACATGCTTTTGTGGTTAGACGAAACTCAGCGACCAAAGCTTGTTAGCGGTCAATTCGACCCCTTGAAATAAGTTAAAAAATTTGCTATCATATAGCTAATGGATTTTCTTTCGCCGGCCGTTTTAGGGCCTATTGTTGTTTCGATCGTTATTACAGTGGGTTTTTTATTATGGCAAAAATCTCGTTCTGCCGAGGGAAATAAGGGAATTAATAATGGGCAGTCTATTTTACGTCAGTACGTGACAAATTTTTCTGATATGGCTAAACAAGGTAAATTGGACCCAATTATTGGACGGCAGCGTGAAGTTGATCAATTAGTGCGCGTACTTTCGCGCAAAACTAAGAACAACGCATTATTATTGGGTGAGCCGGGTGTAGGAAAAACTGCCGTAGTTGAACGGCTAGCTCAGTTAATTCACACTGGAATTATACCGGAACAGTTACAGGGCAAAGAAATTATTGCTTTAGATTTAGCTTCGTTGGTAGCGGGTACAAAATATCGTGGTGAATTGGAACAACGTTTAGAACATGTTCGCAATGAACTGCGCGCCAGAGCCGGTCAAGTAATTTTATTTATCGATGAAATTCATCAATTAAGTCAGGCGCGTGGTAGTGAGGGCGGTCTTAACCCAGCCGATATTTTAAAACCAGAATTAGCTCGGGGATATTTACAAGTGATTGGTGCCACAACATACGAAGACTACGAAAAATATATTTTATCCGATGAAAGTTTAGAACGACGTTTTCAGCCAATTCATATTCATGAAGCCAGCCAAGAAGAAACTTTAAATATTTTACAAGGCGTGAAGCCAGTTTTTGAAAAATTTCATCATGTTACCTATTCGGCAGATGCCTTACAGGCCATTATTGAACTGTCAAAGAAATTTATTACCAAGCGTTACTTACCAGATAAAGCCATTGATGTGCTGGATGAAGCGGGAGTGCGGGCTAGAATTATTGCCATTAAAAATAATGCTGTCACTAAAAACGCCGGTAGTACGTCCACACAGACGAACACAGATAATTTGGGTGCAGTTGATGTTGACCTGGTGCGAGCAGTAGTAGCAGAGTGGGTAGATCAATCAATTGAAAATATTAAATAATAATATTAATTAACGCTTTATGCAGCAAACTAGTACAAAAACAATATCAACCACGCGCACCGTTGCCGCCCTAGCGGTATTAACGGTTACGGCAACTCTAGCTGGTTCGTTGGTAATCCAACAATTAGCGCAAAGTTCTGCGCAAAAAGCAGCTATTGTTATAGGAGACCTTGATGAAATACTCACGGAGTTTGAGTCAACTCCTACAGTTTTACGTAGTGATAATGCGCCCGGATCGGTGTATGGATCGGCTTTAGCCCAAGTAGGTGATGTTAACGGCGACGGTTATGAAGATTTAGTGGTGGCTGATTATGAAGATGGATCAGCCGGGTCATCCACAGGTGCAGTTTATGGATATTATGGTTCGGCCAGCGGTGTAGCAACGACGGCTGATTGGACAGTAATAGGTGATGGATTGAATTATCAATTTGGTTATAGTGTAGATGCAGCTGGGGATGTAAATAATGATGGCTATGCCGATGTGTTAATAGGCGAACGTAGTGCTGGAGATGATGCTCAAGGTAGCGTTCATCTGTATTATGGTTCGACTAGTGGCTTGGCGACGACTTCAAGTTGGACGGCTAATGGTTCTGATGATAATCAATATTTTGGTAATGATGTGGCTGGCATAGGGGATATTAATGGAGATGGCTATGACGATATTGCCGTTACTACCGGTTTAGCTAATGAGCCAAGCAGTAGTGGCGGAACGTTAGTGTCAGTGTTTTATGGTAGCGCTACGACTCCAAACACTACTGCTGACTGGAGTTATATGGATTATTCTAGTCAATTTTTTGAACAGGTAAATAATTTAGCTGGCGCCGGCGATGTTAATGGCGATGGTTATGCTGATATGGTATTGGGTAGTCCAGAGTTCATACGGTCTAGTGCCATGCTCGGTCAAATAAATATTTTTTTAGGTTCTGCCACTGGTTTTACCAGATTGCCAAATGCTAAATATGCTGGTCGAGTGGCCAATGCACGCTTTGGTTTGAGTGTGACTGGAGCTGGTGATGTTAATAACGACGGCTATGATGATGTTATGGTTGGTGCACCGGACTACACCAATATAGAATCTCAAGAAGGAGCAGTTGCTGTATATTATGGTTCTGCCACTGGTTTAAGTCGAGTCGGAATGTGGACTAAGGAAAGTAATGTTACTAATGCCTATTACGGAGTTAGAATGAGTCCGCTTGGCGATATCGACGGAAATGGTTATACAGATATGTTGGTAGGTGCGCCATTGTATCCAAATGCTGGCGGCACTGGAGTGGCCTATATCCAAGGTGGTAGCGCTACAGGCGTTTTACGTCTGCCCTTAGGCATGGATGGAGCTCGCGACGCAAGTACAGATGAATATGCCACTTCTCTTACTTCGGGAGTAACTCTGTCAGGAACGAGTGGTGTAGATATAGTGGTTGGAGTTGGACAATATGATGACGGTACCAGCGGTCCAGCAGTGTTAGTTTATAATGACGTTAGTCTTTAGAGAAAACAGTTTGATACGCTAAACAATACATGGCGGCCGGCTTTTAGCAAAGCCAAAATATACCAACCACCAATAAGTGGCCAAATTCTCCCCGTTCATTATCAGTTAATATTGGCGAGTGCGGTAATTTCGTCGCCAATTATGTTCGTGTTTTTGTAAACTTTCCAGTTCCAGCGCCGGTCGATATAAAATATCGATATACTCTTCAACCATGCGTTTGGCCGAAAAGCGACTCCAAATTAACGCTGTGGTCTGTTTCATTCTATATACCCAAGCTTCCGGTATGCGATCGCTATTACGCGTGTAGTACAATGGCGCGATCTGTTGCTCGAGGAGGTCATAAAGCGCACCGCTGGTATTTTCATTAGGCAGAATCCAACCCAGATCTTTTAAATCTACTTCATCTACCCAACCATCACTGATTGAACACTGCAACACGCCATTAGCTCCGGCTTTCATGCCACTGGTTCCGCTGGCTTCGGCACCGCGCTGTGGTGTATTAATCCACAAGTCAGATCCGGATACTAATACACCAGAAATTGAAATAGTATAGTTAGGGACAAAAACTACTCGATCAGCCAAACCATGCTCTTTAATGGCATGTAAAATATTATGTACATGCGCATGACCAAGCTGGTCATTAGGATGGGCTTTACCAGCAATTAACAATTGAACCGGTCGATCTTGATTGAAGAGAATGGTTTTTAACTTTTCAGCGTCGGAAAGAATTAATTCCGGTTGTTTGTAATCAGCAATCCGTCGCGCCCAGGTCACAATTAATTCATTAACATTTAAGCTATGACCGGTTTGAAATTTAACTTCATCAACTAAACGGTGTTTAGCCATCAGATGGAGATTCCAGAGTTCTTTTGCTGGCATGGCTTGAATTGGCGTCAGATCAAAATCTGGGGCTTGCGCTTTAATATCCGGACTCACCCAAGTTGATAAATGTACGCCATTGGTAATTGGCGGCAGGTTTTTATCTGGCCAAACGGTTTTAGCGGTAACGCTATGTAGTTTGCTGACGGTATTCATCCGACAAGCCATATTTAAGGCCAAACGCGATAAACTGAATAAATTAGTGTTTGGTTCTGAGCCGCCATTATCCAAAATATTTTTTATCGGCAAGCCTAAATGTTTAGCATAATTGGTTAATTGTTCTTCGATTAACTCTCGCGCAAATACTTCATTACCAGCCGCTACTAATGTATGGTTTGTAAACACTATCTTCTGTCGACCATATTCATACGCTTCTTTATATGACATGCCATACTCTTCAATGTAATGATGGGTAATTTCGAAAATAGCAAAAGCCGAATGACTTTCATTTAAATGATAGATCGAAGGATGGATGCGCAATTTCATGAGGGCACGAACACCGCCAATTCCAAGCAAAACATCTTGCAAAATACGGATATGCGGATCAGTCATGTAAAGCCGCCGGGTGATAGCCCGATCCTTGACAGTGTTTTCTGGGATGTCAGCATCAAGTAGATATACCGAAACACCGCCTTCGGTATATTCCCAAATTTGCGCAGTGATTTCACGTGACTGAATGGGGATCTTAACTAAAATGCGCTCTCCCTCAGTATTAACGACTAATTGGACTGGAGCATCACGGGTATCTAGGATTGGATAATACTCTTTTTGCTCGCCGCTCAAAGTAATTTTTTGCGTAAAATAACCTTCCTTGTATAACAAACCAACTGCCACAAATGGCAGTTCCAATTCGTCAGCCTGGCGCACAATATCTCCTGCTAGTACACCCAAACCGCCAGAGTAAATGGGCAAACGATCATCTAAAGCAAACTCGGCGCTAAAATACGCCAAGGGATGTTGTCCTAAAGTTGAACGAAATTTACGCAAATCCACAGGCGCAGTATAACAGAAAAAAACGATTTAGGCTAAAGTTTTGGGAAAAATTCTAGTTCGGAGTGCAATCAACTGGCTGTTTTTTTGAGCGCGCGGTATACTATTCAAAGCAGTGTAATTAACTATTTTGCACTATCAGTATGCGTAGATCACCTTTTCTACTTATCCCAGCCCTACTTATCTTATTGGGCTGCCAACCCGTACCGCCGGTAAATGTAAATACTTCTCCTTTACTATCCGACTCACTCGAACAATTTACGGCCAGTGAATTTACGGATTACGCCAAAACTGTTGCAATCAAGCAATCTGATAACAATTATTATAACGACGACGGTTCTTTTTTTGAGGATTTTGGCTTAGGTTCAGTCAGTGATATAAGTACATCAACCACTGGCGTAGCCTTCGAGCCAGCTGCGACGACAGACAGCTTAATGTTAGGAGAGGCGGATAATAATACTGCTACAGACGCTTCTGGCAGTATTACAAATGTTCAGGAACAAGGTGTCGATGAAGGAGATATTGTAAAAGCGCACGGTGAATATTTAATTGTCTTAAGTCGTGGTCGTTTGTTTAGCGTCAAGGTGAGAGACGGTGAAACTGCGTTGCTAACACCAGTGTTTAAAGGGCCGGCTTATCCAGAAGGTTTCACCGATGGTACTTGGTACGATGAGCTTTTAGTGAGTGACGATACTATTGTGGTGGTAGGTTATAGTTACGCTATCAGTGCTACTCAAGTTGGGATTTTTGATTTTGCGGCGGACGGTACTATTACACATCGTGAATCATTTTTTATAGATTCGAATGATTATTATTCATCACGCAATTATGCCAGCCGTTTGGTTGATGGCAAATTAATTTTTTACATGCCATATTATTTTTCGGTCTATGCCGATGAGCGTGATAACTTAACCTACAATTTCCCACAAATTCGTCATTGGACAGAAAATAATGACACGACCGAACCGGAGGACATTATCAATGCAACGGATATATATAAACCAGTTCAAACTGATACTCCCACTTTACACATGTTAGTGACGTGTGATTTGGCCAACGCAGTAACGTGTACTGCTAAAGGCGTGTTAGGCCCGTATGCACGTAATTATTATGTTTCTCCAGCCAGTGTATATTTGTGGGTCAGCGACACGGAAAATTATTATGCCGCCACGGATGAAACGTCCACAGCAGAACCAAATGCTTATGTTTACACGATGCCCTTAGATGGGTCTGGTGTTGGTGTTGTTAAAGCCTATGGCGTGCCAATTGATCAATTTTCTTTCAAAGAAACTGTTGATGGTTATTTAAATGTATTAGTGCAAGAGTATGGTAGTGGTGATGCTATGTGGTGGTCACAGGGTGATATCAGTACCAAATTAGCGCTGGTCCGCTTTCCTTTAAGTCTATTTAGTAAAGATCCGGTCACGATCAACAGTGATTATTATCGAGTTTTGCCGGAACCGGAAACTTCCTATTATTCATTGCAAAATCGTTTTGTTGGAGATTATCTAGTTTATGGTGCGGGTGAGGGTTGGTTTGAAACACCAACCACCAATACAGTGTATGTAGTGAATTATCCAAATGCAACAATACCGGTTGAAGAAGTTGTATTGGAGAGCGGCGTTGATCGAATTGAAGTGCTTGATAGCGAGCATGCTGTAGTTGTTGGTTCAGCCAAGGAGGATTTAGTTTTTACTTGGCTGGGTTTAACTACCAAACCGGTTACGCAAGTAGATTCATATAAGTTGGCTAATGCTTCGCAGGGAGAAACTCGTAGTCACGGTTTCTTTTATTCCAGCGCAGAACAAATGTTAGGTTTGCCGATTCGGACCGGGGGCAATAACTATGGTTGGGAAGAACTTTATGATGCATCCGCGGAAGTGTTGTTTTTGTCCTTAGCTGATAATAAATTTACCGCACTGGGGAGCTTAACTGGCTCTACGAGTGAAAGTAGTTTTGACGACAAGTGTAAATTTTCTTGCACCGACTGGTACGGAAATTCGCGTCCCATATTTTATGATGATCGTATTTTTGCCCTGATGGGTTATGATTTGGTAGAAGGAAATGTTAGTCGCGACACTATTACAGAAGTGCAGCGCATAAATATTTTCGAGACTAGTCAAAACGATTAGGCGAGTGATATACTCTTTCTACTATGTTGAAGAAAGTTGAGGTTTTTTCGTATCTGGCGTGGGCACAGGCTTTTCTGGGGATGGTCGGTAGCTTATATTTCAGCGAAATAGCGAAATTACCACCCTGTAATTTATGTTGGTATCAGCGGGCGGCCATGTATCCACTAGTATTTATTATTACCGTTGGAATTATCAGAAAAGATTATAATTATGTTTGGTATAGTTTACCAATTGCCATGGTTGGCCTACTGATTGCACTATTTCATAATGCGCTATACTACGGTTTAATTCCGGCACCAGCCTTTACCTGTCAGGATGGTATTTCGTGTGTGTCGCGACAGTTGGAAGTGTTTGGCTTTATGACGATTCCACTTTTGTCGTTAGGGGGATTCAGTGTTATTATTGTTTTGTCATATCTTGTTATTAAATATCGTTCCCATGAGCAAAGAAGCTAAAATTTTATTTAGTATTGGTGGCGTCATCATTGTTGTTTTGGTGGCTTTTGGTTTTTTGTTCGGTAATACTAATCCAAATGATAAATCAGTTGACGAAGCGATTTTGGTTTCTCCGGACAGCCAAATTAAAAAAGCGACTGGAGAAGAAAAAGTGGTTGTGGTGGAATTTTCTGATTTTCAATGCCCGGCTTGTAGCGTGGTAGAACCAACTATAACCCAATTACTTAAAACGTACGGCGAAAACGTTACCTTTGTTTACAGATATTTCCCATTAAGTGGGCACCCTCATGGCGAGTTAGCCGCTTTGGCAGCTGCCGCCGCTGGAGCTCAAGGTAAATTTTGGGAAATGCATGATCAGTTATTTACGCAACAGGCCGATTGGGGCAGCCTAGCTAACCCCTTAGATACAGCGACTGTTCGAGAGAAAATCATTGGTTACGCCACAGCCTTGGGATTGAATGTCGAGCAATTTACCGCCGATCTTGATAACCAAACATATTTATCGGCTATCCAACAAGGCAAAACCGACGGTGCGGCCGCTAATATCACTGGCACGCCGAGTTTCTTTGTTAACGGTGTGCCAACAGAGGTTAGCGATTTTGAAACAGCCGTTAGTGCTGCTGTGAAATAATATGGCTGATTGGCAAATTACGATCCGAACCATTTGTTTTTAATCTTGGCTACTGGAATTGGTCCGATTCCGCCAAATGCTACGTTACATTTTGAAATTAAGTTGATCGCCGTAAATTAGTAGGCCATTGTTTGGCCACTAATAAAGTAGATGGTGATATAGTTTAATATATTCACTTGCCGATTTATTCCAGCTATGATCTGTTGTCATACCGGTTTTTACATATTCTAACCAGCGCTTTGGTTTAGTACGATATATTTTTACGGCCGTATTAATAGCCTCGGCAAATTTATCTGCGGTAGCTGGTGCAAAAGCAAATCCGGTATGGCCATTACTGACTGTATCTTTTAGGCCACCTGTGGCATGTACAATGGGCACAGAGCCATAGCGCATGGCAATAAGCTGGCTTAAACCACATGGTTCATAATAAGATGGCATTAGAAACATATCACTGCCAGCATAAATTCGTTGGCTGAATTTAATATCAAAGGTATGGTGAAAATAAAACCATTTTTTATTTAAGCGTTGAATACGTTTTAAAGCTTTTTCTATACGTTTATCACCAACTCCAGCAATTACACATTGTACCTTCCAACTTTTTAATTTGGGAATGACATCAAGCAGTAATTCAAAGCCCTTTTGGTCAGTTACGCGCGATACTATACCTAACAATGGTATCTGTGGGTTGCTAGTAAAGTTTAATCGTTTTTGTAACCAAACTTTATTCAAAGTCCGTCGCGTCAGTGAACGAATTGAATAATGTTGAATAAGGTACGGGTCAGTCGCAGGATTAAAGACAGCTGTATCAATACCATTTAATACAGGATAAAATCTGCCCCGACGGGTTCTTAAGAGTTTTTCAAGACCTTTCCCATAATAGGGCGTTAATAATTCTTTGGCATATTGTTTGCTGACAGTGCAGAGCATATCGGCATGAGCAATACCTAATTCAAATATACGAATATAGCCCTGTTTTTGAACAGTACGCCAATCTATCATGGCACGTAATTCTGCCGGAATAAGATCTAAATATTTACCAATTATCCGCATTGGTTTCGCCACACCCCGCCAACCAATATCAACATTATGGATAGTCAGTAATGAACGAATATTAGCAGTAGCATACCTGGCTTTCAATAAAGCACAGAGCGAAGCGATATGCCAGTCATTGACATGGACAATATTAAAAAGTCTTGGCTTGCTTTCCAACCAATGTGCTAAGGCTTGTGAAAAAAATAAATAACGCAATATATCACTGCGGCGTCGGGTGGCCATTTTTTTGGTTACTGGATCCCAGACAAATGTACTATTATAAATATCACCACGACTAAGATAATGTTCGTTGCGAAATAAATATAATGGCACACTTGAGTTTGGTAAAGTTGTCTGCCAAACAGTGACGAGTTCAGGTTTATTATAAAAATACACTGTAATACTACCAATCCGGCGCAGCGGTTTAAGGTTTTGTCGTTTAATAGTTTCATGAAATGGGGCTGCCACAGCTGCCGTTACTCCATGACTAGTAAGAGCCTTTGGTAAGGATCCAATATAATCACCAAGCCCGCCAACTTTTGCTAGTGGGGAGACTTCTGCACCGATAAATAATACGCGTGGAATGACTAGTTTATGCATAATTGTATAGTATCATAGAATACTATTTATTGTAACAATAAGTCAGTACTTACAGCCAGCCAAATTTCTCCAAGCCTTCAAGAATTCCAGCAACGTAATTGCCGTTCATGTTTTGATAACCACCGTGTGCAAAATAAATTTTATCAAGTACGTTTCTATTTTTTGCCAACTGTCTAACTTCAGTTTTAACGGCAGGCGCAGCGTTATTTACTAAAATCGATTTATAACCGCTAGTTAGTGGTTCTAAATCATTTCCGCTATCACCAGCATAAACCACCTGGTCAATCGATAATCCAAGCTGGGTGCGTAAATAATCTACGGCGTGACGTTTGGTGGCACCGGCTGGTAAAATATCTAATAATCCAGTACGTACGACTTCATCAATACTAAAGATTACTGCAGCTTTAATGCCTTTGGCTTGTAAACGCTGTTGCACGTCCGAAATTAATTGTACATGATCAATCGAAACTGACGTGAAATAGCTTAACTTGAAGCGATTTTGTTTGGCTGGAGGCTGTAAACGAATATTTGGAATATCATTAATAAATTGAGCGATATCATTTCCAGTGTAGCCATGCCAATCACTGGCAATCACCCGAGACCAACTGTCATCAATAATAAATTGACCATTTACACGATGGTACAAGGTAGTGCCTACATCACTAATCAAACTATCTGGTAATGGAATGTTAAATTCAGTCACCACATTTTGAACCAAATGAATGTCGCGGCCCGAGGCATAAACCAAATGTACGTCGGGTCGTTGCACAAAAGCGGCAAAAGCAGGCACAGCGCCCAAAGATAATGGCTCAGTACCATTTGGCAACACTGTGCAATCAAGATCACAGGCTAACAAACGCAAGGGTTTTTTAAGCTTTTGACTCATAACGTTTTTAATTATGTATCAGTTAATATCAGTAACTTGCCGGCCTGTAAGGTGCGCTCAGCTAGTATGTATAATGCCGCATTCCAAGCTAATTTTACCGTACCGCCAGGTTGGTACGCATCGCCAGTTAAATATTCATAAAAAGTGTCGCCGTTAGCTTGTGCAATAGCATCCAGATATTTTTTCGCCAACGCCGTCTGGCCACGCCGCACTAAATCAATAACATACCAACCGGTAATCATCGGCCATAGCCCGCCATTATGATAGTAGTGCGGTTTATTTTTAAAATCAAAGCTATAGGATTGTTTCAAAGCGGTCCAACTTGGATCACTTGGTGTGATCACCGGATAAAAAGCCGGAAATATATAATGAGTTTGTTCAGTAAAATGTTCGGCTATAAATTTATCAACGGTGTTAGATTGAGACTGCGTAGCCAAACCAAAAACACCAGCTAACAAATTGGCCCAGCTATCAAATTGAGAACGATAGCCAAATGGGGAAAATGACTCAGCCCAGTAGGGTATGGTTGGTGCTAAATTATAAACTGCTTGATGGTAAATATAAGAACTATTAGTTGCTTTCGGTGCTAACCAATAATTTATTTGAATTAAGTTTCGCAGTCGTTCAATCGTTGGTAACGGCTGATCCATAATTTTAATATAATCTTGTTGCGCGCGCCAATACAATAATTGATCATATAGTACGTATCCACCGCGCGTGTACTCATCCGCCCAATCACCAGTATCCGGCACGTATAACAAACCGCGATCATTAAATTCCCAAGCTTGAGCCACGGCCATGGCTTTACGCAGGGCAGGTTTTAACTGTTCAATAGTAGTGCTATCGTGCGTTTGTTGATAATATTGACCACAGCCAATAATGAACCATAAGGTGGCATCTACTCTACCGGCGCTGCCACCATAACTTACTTTACCAGAAGTTGTTTCAATATTGCTGGCAATTTGACCGGCAGCACCTTGGTATTTCGCCAAAGTCAGTAAACTATTTCTAGAAGCCAAGATTAATGTTGCATCTTCACTCACCAGTGCTGCTAGACCAGCTAGCACACTATCTCGTGCCCATAACCGCCGATAATTATCACGGTCTGTGACTGATGCCATAAAACCAGCTGGGATAACCACCTCATGTAGTAATTGTATAGCCGCCGTATAAGCTGAGTTTGCCATTACTAATAGTATAACATAATTACCGAAAAAAGTTCATTGACCAAATCAATAAAATTTGTTAAAATCACTTTCTAATATGCGTATTTTAATGATCTCTGATCATTGTGATCCACTGGCGGAATTAGGTGGCAAAGAAGCCGGTGGCCAAACCGTCTATGTGCGCACTTTAGCGCAATTTTTGAGTGATTTTGGTGTGTCGGTAGATTTATATACGCGCTGGGATCAAGCCAGTAAAAAAGAAATTGTTAAGGTTAATCCTCGTTGGCGCGTAATTCGTACCTTGGCTGGACCAAAAAATTATGTGGCACCAGATCAACGGGCTGGCTTATTGGATTGGTTTAGTCACTCAATTAGTTGGCGTATCCAATACGAACGTCTACGTTATGATGTGATTCACACGAACTACTGGCCATCCGGCTTAATTGGTTTAAGTCTAAAACGGCAGACGCGCCTGCCCTTGGTGCATGTCTATCATTCGCTGGCCCGTTCAAAATATGAAGCCATGCGTCGCGCTAAAACACCGGTTGATTTTATTACGTACCAGCAACGTTTGGCTGCCGAAACCACAATTGCCCAAAATAGTACGCGCATTATTTCTACCAGTCCGGGTGAAAAACAGTTGATCAAACAGTGGTATGGAATTTCTAGCGAGAAAATTGATCTAATTCCAATTGGCATTAATCCGTTGATTTTTCATCAAATTGATCAGGCGGTCGCTCGTCGGCAATTAAATTGGTCAAATAAAAAAAAGATTGTCTTATACGTTGGCCGGATTGAATGGCATAAGGGTTTAGGTACACTGATTGAAGCGATGGCACATATCACCCGCGGACACAATGATGTTAGTTTATATATTGTCGGTGGCGCTAAATCAAAAATTGGTCAGCAGCTTGAAGCCGATGAATATAATCGCTTACAAAAGTTAGTTCGTCAATATAAATTAGAACGTGTGATTACTTTTCTTGGCCCAAAACGTCAAGATGAATTAGCTCAGTATTATAGCGCAGCCGATGTTACGGCAATCCCGTCATATTATGAACCATTTGGTATCGTGCCACTAGAATCAATGGCTTGCGGTACGCCGGTAGTAGCATCGCGCACCGGTGGTATGAAATACACTATGCTTGATGCGCAAACTGGGTATTTGGCTGAACCACAAAATGCCACTGATTTAGCCAGTAAGCTGGATCGGGTATTGCATAAAGGTAAATTGTTTTACTCTTACAATTGTGTGTGGCGGGTGCAAAGTCAATTTGTTTGGCCAAAGATTGCGCAAAAATATTTATCGTACTTTACGGCGCTTAGTGTTAAGCAGATATAGAATATATTCTTGACTGTATCTCAGAAATATTCACCTGAAGATAATTTTTTGTTATATTACTGTTGTATTGTGGGCAGGGAGGGATTCGAACCCCCGAAAGCCTGAGGCTGCTTGATTTACAGTCAAGTGCGATTGACCGCTCCGCCACCTGCCCGAAATTCCTGATTAGGGGAATTGACTTTTTTTGAGTCGTCCGTAATATTAGCACATAGACTAATCATGTAAAGACTCTATGGACTACAGTAAACTTATCCGAGACTCATATCAGACTACTTTTCAACACAAACGGATGTGGTGGTTGGGGATGGCAGTGCTAACCGGCAGCACCGTTGGTGGCCGTTTAATTTCTACTGGTATTCAAGAGGCGATATCTTTTAGTGATAATACTGAACTTTCCAATGAAATAGCTCTTTTTTTCAATAGCCAGGGTATGCAAGATTGGTGGGCTGATAGTTGGTGGCTGGTATTGGTGATCGTTGGATTGTTATTTGTTTTGTGGATTGTTGCTATTCTAACTCATTTAGTGGCGCAGAGCGGTCTGTATTTTGGTGCTCAGCAGGCACGTTTAGGTCAGCCTGTAAAATTTGGCGCCATGTGCGCAATTGGAGTAAAAACTATTTGGCGCTATTTCGGATTTTACATTTTATTGGCGATAGCTCGTTTTTTAGCTGGTTTAGCGTTTTTTATATCATTTATCAGTTTATTAGCCTCTATCATTGGCGTGATTGTAGCTGTGCCAATTATTTTTGCCGTGATGATGTTAAGTTGGGTATTGGCTATCGTGATTGAAGTTTATGTAATTTTCTGTTTGCAAGGCATGACCTTAAACCAGTATTCAAGTTGGGATACTTTTTATCAAGCCTGGATGGTACTGCGAAAAAATTATTTAGAGAGCATATTAACGGCGGTTTTGGTGATATTAATAAAAGGGGCTTTAGGATTAGCTAGTTTTTTCCTCTATTTGATTTTAGTTAGCCCATTTGCTATTTTGGTCTATGTTGCGTATACTAGCGAAGCTTGGTTAATGTTTATACTGAGCCTTGTCATTGGCAGTCTGGTTATTTTCTCAATCCGGCTTCTTTTAAAAGGTATGGTACAGTCGTTTTATGCCCATTTATGGCATCGTTTGTACGCCAGTTTTTAACCCGGAATGAGCTCGCCGGGATAGCTCAGTGGTAGAGCAGTAGTTTTGTAAACTATTGGTCGCAGGTTCAAATCCTGTTCCCGGCTCAAGTAGTTATATATTAAATTGTTTACTAATTAGTTCAGTACGTATGTCACAAGAACGTTTAACCAAATTACAATGCACGGTAGCAACTTGCACTCAGGTAAACTATTTTACCCAAAAGAACAAGAAGAAGTTACATCAGGCCGGTAAATTGGAACTCAGTAAATATTGCCCACATTGTGGAAAACATACTCCGCATAAGGAAGTGAAATAAGTATACTGTCAGTTAAAAA
>CAYYTZ010000005.1:21335-24225 GCA_964474735.1 uncultured Gammaproteobacteria bacterium
TCTCGCTTAACGGAAACCTAAGACGCTCGAGGACAATGCCGATTTTTTTGTTGCAGTATATTTATACCAGTAGGCGCTAACTTGAACGACTTAGTTATACGTTAAGTGAGAGTTAGTGCCTACTGGTGTTTTAAGACAGTTGCATATTAAGCATCGGTAGTCCCACGAACTGACGTTGATGAGTGGTTTGTCTTTGGGTATTAGCTTGTTGAGCAACTTTACGTTCAGCCACGCGCGCATCATAATGAGCTGCTATATTTAAACTGCTAGCCTGCTTAACGGTATGCTTACCATAGCGTTTGGCCAGTTGGTCAACCGAAGCATAAACGCGTTGCATTTTTTCTAGACGCAATGGAGCTTCGAATAAATTCATTTGGATGTGTTCTAATGGCGCCAAGTCGGGCAAGATGGTTCCGGTAGCTCGATACAGCGTGTTGGTTTGATAAAGTTGCGAGAAATGTTGTTTGGTTAAATTGATTAATTCCGCCGGAAACGCTGTACGGCGATTAAAACGGAGCTCTAAACTGGCATAACGAAAAGATTGAGTTTTTAAAAATATCACCAATTTTAACGTACCCAGATTATAGCGCCTGGCTTTAATACAGGCGTTTTCAATATTTTTTGATAATTGCGCAAAAACATAGGACGGATTTTTTGAGGGAGGAGAGAAAGTTTTAGTTTTGCTGATTGATTGATAGGACACCTTGGCGTCTGGCTGTACCGGCCAAACACTATTACCATTAAGTTCTTGCCAGAGTTCCTGAAGCGGTTTGACACAATGATGGCGTATCCAAGTTTCGGATTGACGAGCAAAGTCGTGCGCCGTATGCAAACCATAGCGCTGTAAATATTGTGCAGTGTTATGGCCAATGCCCCAAATTTTTTCCACCGGAATTTGTTGCAAATAGCTGGTAATGGCGTCTGGGAGAATAATGGTACAGCCATTTGGTTTTTGCCATTTTGAACCAAGCTTGGCTAAGGCTTTTGAAGTGGCCAAACCGGCCGAGACAGAAATACCCAATTCATCTTGAATAGTTTTTTTCATAGTGGCGGTAATTTGGCCGTAGGATTGATGTAATGGGCCGCGTAAACCGGTGATATCGGCAAAACCTTCATCAATGCCATATTCTTCGACAGTGGGTGTAAAGCGGCGCATACATTCAAACAGGCGCTGTGAAAATATACTGTACGTTTCGTAATCTGATGGCACGATAATTATTTCTGGACAGAGTTTTTTTACCTCCCATAATGGTACGCCGCGTTTAATACCATAGCGTTTAGCTTCATAACTGGCGGCTGCCACAATGCCGCGTTCTTGGCCGGTAATAAGTGGTTTGCCGCGATATTCTGGATGAATGGCTTGTTCGCAACTGGCAAAAAAGGCATCACCATCAATATGCACAATTGCCTTAGCAGTAAAGCGCGACCAGGCCATGATAATAATATTTAATGATATTTTCGCACCACCCCAACTACCACGCCTTCAATTTTAAGTTCGGTGGTTGGATAGATGGGTTTATATTTTTTGTTGGCCGGCAACAGCACTATTTTTTTGTTATGTATGGCAAAGCGTTTCATCGTCCAGGCGTCATCAACATAAGCAATTACAATATCACCAGACCGTGGTTGACGTTGTCGTTCCACAATTACTAAATCGTTGGGCTGAATTCCAGCTTCAATCATTGAGTCACCGGACACGCGCACCAAAAAACTGCTAGTAGGATGACTGATTAAATATTGATCCAGGTTAATGGCGTCAGTTAGTTCTTCTTCGGCCGGAGAAGGGAAGCCAGCGGCGATACTGCCTAAAATTTTTACGCCGGTTAATTTATTAGTAGGAGCAAACGTGCCATTAGCGGTTTGCTGCACAATTTTTTGGGCATGTAATTTTTGCATAAACTTATAAGCGGAATTTTTTGAACGCCAATGAAATAGCGCTAATATTTCGGCGTATGATGGCAATCGTTGGTATGTGCTATAAAATTTACGTAAGGCCAACAAGTGGTCGGAGAGGTTTTTTGGCATGATTGCAGTATAGTGAACGAACGTTCACTTGTAAAGGGGCGTTTCTTTTGCTAAGTTTATCTTATGCCAGAGCGACCATTAAAACGTTTACCCAATATGCCAGAAAAACCAGTGCATTCTGGAGTAATTCGCGATCAACAGCGTCGACGCGAAGAAATTGATCGTCGTCCGCCTGCGCCATCACCAGAACCGCTAAGGCCATATTATCCGGACGAAGACGATCCTAAAGAATCAGACACAGGTTCTAAGCGTGGCGTTACAGAGGTTGATTTTAGATTGTAAAAAATCTATAGAATAATCCAGCTGCACCAAGTTGAGCTAGTAGAATAATAATAAAAACAAGCTGAAACGACAGCTTTTTTGTTTTATGATGAAACCATGCCATGGCAACCAGTGCGCCAATTGATCCGCCTAGCGCAGCCACTAACCACAAGATCAATTCCGGAATGCGCCAACCGTGGGTTCGGGCCATCCATTTATCAAACCAAAATAAAAGAAAAGTTAAGCTGTTAATGCCGATAAGATAGAGCGCGCCGACTGGCCAGAATTCCATAATACTTATAATAAGTGTAATGGCTAAAGTGTCAACAATGCGGTAAAATATGCATATGTTTCGTAAATTAAAAATTCCACGCACAATTGTTGTTTTGGGTGTCGTTAGTTTGTTGAATGACATGGCTTCCGAGATGGTGGCACCGATTATGCCAATTTTTTTAACTACGGTTTTGCATGCCAGTATTCCGGCGGTGGGCGTGGTTGAAGGCGTGGCCGAAGCAACGGCCAGTTTAGCGAAATATGGGTTTGGTCGATGGTCTGACCTTATTCAAAAAAGGAAATCATTTGTGGTGGCCGGGTATTCGTTGGG